>CAIOKL010000001.1 GCA_903858915.1 uncultured Alphaproteobacteria bacterium
GCTGTTGTTTTGCGCCTTAATGTATTTTTCTTGCAACATTTTAATTATCGACCAATTTGTTAAATGGTTTTTACTCAAAGATAAAATTGATTATATTGGTTTGAGCGCCTTTTTTACACTCGGCTTTGCAGTTTTTGCAATATTTTTCTTACTAATTTCTCATCCCAAAACTACCAAATTTTTCTCAATAATTTTATGTATTTTAAGTACAATTTCGGTTTATTTTATTAAAAAATATGACATCTCGATTGACCGCACCATGTTAATGAATGCAATATACACCGACACTTCCGAGGTCGACTCACTCTTATCAAAACAAATGATTCCATATTTTGTTTTTCTTTGCATAATTCCAATAATTTTAATTTTAAAAACCCAAATTATTTTTCCTAAAAAATATTTTTTAAAATCCTTAAAAATTATTTTAATTTGTTTAATTATTGGGCTTAGTTTTGGATTTTATAAATACCAAACCATTCACCGCGCCGGCAATTTATCGCGCAAAAAAATAATTTACACCCTCATTCCCGTCAATTATGTACGCAGTTCTTTTAGCGCAATAATTTATTCTTTCAAACCTTATTTTAGCAACCGCGCCAAGCAAATCGAGGTTTCAGGCACCATTACTTCACCCGAAGATTTAGTGGTGGTTTTGGCAATTGGCGAAACTTCGCGTCAAAAAAATTTCAGTCTTTACGGCTATAATCGCCAAACCAACCCAATCTTATCCAAAGAAAAAAATCTGCATATTTTAAACGGCAAAGCGCGAATCGGTTCCACACTTTACGCCCTCCCCGAAATTTTAGTAAAAAATGGCGTCCCTCTCACCTCAATTACCTCTAAGGTCGGAATCGATACCGCTTGTTATGTCAATTACTCACTATATGACAATTGCGTAATTCCCGGAGAGATCAAAGTTGAACATTGTAAACGAGATTTATGTTATGACGAAGACACCATTCCATATTTGCAAAAAAATCTTAGCGAATATAAATCCGGCTCGCGCTTTATCGTCATGCACATAGGTGGCGGAAGCCACGGACCAAGTTATCACGAAAGATATCCCGCAGAATTTCAACAATTTCAACCGATTTGCAAAGACGCCGATGTCGTCAATAAATGCACGAAAGATGAGCTTTTTAACACCTTCGACAACACAATTTTATATGTAGATTTCGTCGTCGGCAACATCATCAAAACTCTCGATAAATCCAAAGTAAAATATGTATTTTTCTATCTTTCCGATCACGGCGAATCACTACTCGAAGAAGGACGAATTTTCCACGGCATGCCTCCGGGATTTGATCTTCCGCCCGAACAAGCACAAATTCCGTTAATCGTCAAATCTTCAATTCCGATTTCCGTAAAAAAACTTAAAGAATATACTCAACAACAAGTTTTCGACACGATTCTTGACTTACTCAACATTGAAACTCAAGTTGCCGAGAAGGAAAAAAGTTTTATTAAAAAAATCAAATAAATCTTATGAAAAAACACAAAAATAATAACAAATTTAAACAAATTTTTTTAATTTTTATTATCATTTTTTCAACTTTACCAATTATTTTTTTTGTTATTCAAAAAAAACCAAAAACCCTTGATGGATCTAGAGTAAAGCTTGTCGATAGCGTTGGACAAAATTATTTTTTTCGCGGAAGTAATCCTTTTGTCGAAAAATTTGGCGAAAGAAATTTTTCTTATCATGACTTAAAAAAATATATCAATCAAACCTTGGAAAAAGAAGGTAAAAAACCGCTTCAAGATTTTTATTTAGTTGATATTAGTTTGCTAAATCTTGATGGATATTTTCAAATCAAACAAGAGCAAGAATTTTTTAAAAAATATCCAAATTTAGGTGAAGTAAAAAATTATTCCGAAATCGCTCCCGAGCTTTTATTAACGCCGTTTTCTAACAATCCAATCGCTTACAAAATTACCAAAAATTATCACGAAAAATTAACTCAATTATTACAAGAAATTCGTCAAACTTTAGAAAAAGAACACGCTAAACCCGTGGTTATTTACGCACATTGCAATGCCGGACGAGACCGCACGGGAGCTTTATCGGCGAGCTATCGCATGCTTTATCAAAATATGGATTTACCGCAAGCGGTTAATAAAAATATTCAGGAAGTTCAAAGAAGCTCGGAGTCGCTTTTGAAAAGCTCGGTGAGTTCATATTGCAACTATTTACAAAAAGAACATAAGCAAGAAAAAAAATCTTGCGGGGAATAGTTTTTATCCAATATTTTTCGCCACTTCGTCGCTAAAAGAATAATTGCCCGTGACATTTTGCACATCGTCGCAATCATCAAGTAAATCAACCATTTTCAAGAGTTTTTGCGCTTGGTCTAAATCGGAAATTTCCATTAAATTTTTGGCTTTCCAATCAAGTTTTGCAGAAATTGCATCGCCAAATTGCTTCGTTAAAATATCGCGAACCGCAATAAAATTTTCGGGTTGCGTAAAAATTATATAAAATTCTGGATTGATCTCGACATCGTCGGCTCCTGCTTCGATGGCACTTTCAAAAATTTTTTCTTCGCTAGCGACTTTACTTTCAAATTGAATAACACCAACTCGATCAAACATAAAACCCACCGAACCAGTTTCGCCAAGCGCTCCGCCCATTTTTGTAAAAATACTACGAACTTCGCTGGCCGTCCGATTACGATTATCGGTAAGCGCTTCAACGATTAGAGCGATGCCGTTTGGGGCATAGCCTTCATAACGAATTTCTTCAAAATTATCGCCATCGGTTCCGGCAATAACTTTTTTAATCGCCGCATCAACGCGATCTTTCGGCATGTTGTTATTTCGGGCTTCGATTATCGCGTTGCGTAGGCGCGGATTGAATTCTGGATCAGGTTGCCCAGATTTTGCGGAAACGGTAATTTCGCGAATTATTTTAGTAAAAATTTTAGCTTTTTTGGCGTCTTGCGCGCCTTTGCGATGCTTGATATTTGCGAACTGCGAGTGTCCTGCCATAAAATTTTAGAAATTTAAATTATTTTTTTAAGAGAGTATTCCGCCGATTTTAATTGGCGAAATTTTTGTGGCAAGTCCCGTTTTATTATCGACCTCAACCACGCAACCGCAAATTGTCGCCTCGCCTTTCGCCGGCTCCATTTTATCAAATTTTCTTTTATGCAAAAACATTTGCAAAGGCACATTTTTATCCATGCCGATAACCGAATCATAATCGCCACACATGCCGGCATCAGTTTGATAAGCGGTTCCGCCATTCATGATGTGACAATCATTTGTTGGAATATGAGTGTGCGAGCCTACAACCGCAGTGACTTTGCCGTCCAAAAATTTTCCCATCGCCATTTTTTCCGAAGTCGCCTCGGCGTGAAAATCCACAAAAATCGCATCAACTTCTTTACCAAGTGGATTATTTTTTATAACCTCTTCAACCGCTTCAAACGGGCAATTCACTTGATATTTAGTAAATATTTGTCCAAGAGCATGCACCACTAAAATTTTTTTATTATTCGAAGCCAAAAAAATTCTGGCGCCAACTCCGGGGCAGGATTTTGGAAAATTTATTGGTCGAAGCAAGCGCTTTGAATCATTGATAAAACTAGTCACTTCTCTTTGATCCCAAATATGATCGCCACCCGTCAAAACCTCCGCACCCGCTTGTAGCAATTCTTGCTCAGCGTTGCGACTAATGCCAAAACCGCCCGAGGCATTGTCACAATTGACGATTGTAAAATCGATTTTGTAATCATTTTTAATTTTTAATAAATTATCGCAAACCGCTTTGCGACCAGATCTACCAACGATATCGCCGAGAAATAAAATATTCATGAAATCAATATTTAATGTTAATTTTTTTTAACTTTAATCAAGAAAAACATAAACTCAATTTTATTTATAATATAATTCAAAATA
>CAIOKL010000002.1 GCA_903858915.1 uncultured Alphaproteobacteria bacterium
CTTTTTAACCAATCAATTTCTATATATTATAATGGCAAACTCAACTCAACAATTGTCGAAAATTTAGGAGAAATTAATTTTTTACCAATAAAAATTGGACGCAACGCCAAAGATCAAAACGCTAATTCGGAATTTGATTTATCGGAAATAATTATGATTTATGGAAAATTAAAACCTCAACACAAAATTGAAATCGAAAATTACCTTTCCAAAAAATATTCCATAAAAATAGAACGATAATTTGTCTCTTGAAGTTTTTTTATAAAAGAGTTAGAATCTCTTCCGCAAAGTTAATCAAATTTTAAATAAATTATGGGCAAAAGTTTTTTAAGTTGGGTAGTGATTTTTTTGGTCATGATCGCTTTTTCAAATTTTATTGTTGGATCGGACGGACTAAATGGCAATAAAATCGTATTTAGCGATTTTATGAAGAAGGTTAATGAAGGCGAAGTTGTTCAAGTTGATATCAAGGGCAATGAGCTTGAGGGCATTCTTAAAGACGGCAATCGTTTTTACACACATCTTCCGCAATATCCAAATCTTGTCGACAAACTCCAAGAAAAAAATGTCGCCATTAATTCTTTGCCGTTAGTTAGTAAATCTGAAAAAATTGTAGCAGGATTTTTGGGCTGGTTGCCTTTTTTAATCATGATTGGCTTGTGGTTATATTTTGCCAAAGGCGCTGGTGGTAAAGGTGCGGGCGGTGCATTTAGTTTTGGTAAATCGCGCGCCAAATTGCTTCAAGAAAATAAAAATAAAGTGACCTTCGCCGATGTCGCTGGAATTGACGAGGCCAAGCAGGAGTTGACTGAAATTGTTGATTTTCTAAAAAATCCTAAAAAATATATTGAAGTCGGTGCAAAAATTCCACGCGGTTGTTTATTAATTGGCTCACCAGGAACTGGTAAAACCCTTTTGGCACGCGCCATTGCTGGCGAAGCGGGAGTTCCGTTTTTTTCAATTTCTGGATCAGATTTTGTAGAAATGTTTGTGGGTATTGGTGCGAGTAGGGTCCGCGATATGTTCGAGCAGGCTAAAAAATCGGCGCCTTGTATTGTTTTTATCGATGAAATTGACGCCGTCGGTCGTCACAGAGGCTCTGGAGTAGGTGGTGGAAATGATGAACGCGAACAAACTCTCAACCAAATGTTAGTCGAAATGGATGGTTTTTCAGAAAATGAAGGCGTCGTTATTATCGCCGCCACCAATCGTCCCGATGTTCTTGATCGCGCTTTGCTTCGCCCGGGAAGATTTGATCGTCAAATAACCGTTCCCAATCCTGATATTTTGGGTCGTGAGCAAATTTTGGCGGTACATTTGAAAAAAGTTCAAATGGCTTCGGATGTTGATGCTAAAGTTATCGCTCGAGGCACGCCGGGCTTTGCCGGTGCCGATTTAGCAAATCTTGTGAATGAAGGAGCTTTATTGGCGGCTCGAGGTAATCAAAAAATGGTTACTATGAAAAATTTGGAAGATGCTAAAGATAAAATTATGATGGGAAGTGAAAGAAAATCGATGGTGATGCAAAAATCGGAAAAAGAACTCACGGCTTATCACGAATCGGGTCACGCCATTACTTCTTTAAATTGCGAAAATTCCGATCCAATTCATAAGGCTACAATTATTCCAAGGGGAAGGGCTTTAGGCTTGGTAATGCGCCTTCCAGAGACCGATCGCTTTTCGATTACTCGCGCAAAATTACATGATGATTTGGTCGTGGCGATGGGTGGTCGCGCCGCCGAAGAATTGATTTTTGGCTATGACAAAGTAACTACGGGAGCAATGTCCGATATCGAACAAGCAACAAATATGGCGCGAAGCATGGTCGTAAAATGGGGCTTGAGTGATAAGGTCGGAACCGTTGATTTTAGTGATGATGAAACGATGAAACCTTACGGATCCGCAAAAGCTTATTCTGAAGAAACCGGCAAATTAATTGATTCGGAAATCAAAAGAATCGTTGACGAAGCGCATAAAAAAGCTAAAAAAATTCTTAATGACAAAAGAAATGATCTCGAAAAATTAGCGAAATGTTTGCTAGAATATGAAACTCTGAGTGGCGATGAAATCAAAGATTTACTTGCCGGAAAAGAGATTCGCAGAAATTCTGTAAATTCTGGAAAAGATGGCGAACAAAAAAATAATACTACTTCGCATTTCATTCCAAATGTAAGCGAGGCATAATTTTTTAAAAGTTTTTCTTATAAAATCTTTGAATTAAAAAATTAATAACTAAAATTAGATTTATAAAAAATTTATAAAATTAACAAAAATAAAATATTTAAAATATGCAGTTTGAAGTACAATAATCAGTTTTATTAAAAGCAATTGCCGACACTAATGGCGCGGTTGAAAAGAAAAATACCATTCCAGTTTTACTAAATATAAAAATTGAGGTTAATGACGATAAAGTTGTTTTATCGGCGACTGATATGGATATTTTAATCACCTCAACTTTTGATTGCGACATGAAGGATTCTGGTCAAACAACCGTTCCCGCTCAAATGTTTTTTGATGTTGTGCGCAAAATTCCCGATGGTGCAATTTTGGTAAAATTAGAAAATTCGGTGAATCTTCAAATTAAATCTGGAAAATCAAAATATAATTTGCCATGCATTGATGCTAGCGAATTCCCAGCTTTATCCGAAGGTGAAATGAGCGAAGAAGTTGAGGTTGACGGAATTAAAATTGCCAAAATGATTGATAAAACTCGCTTTGCAATTTCCAACGACGAAACCCGCTATTATTTAAATGGATTATTTTTTCAAGCCTTTCAAAAAAATGATAAAATTGAAATTCGTACCATTGCTACCGACGGTCACCGCTTGGCGTTGTCATTCTTAGAATCAGATTTAAAACTGCCTTTCGGAATTATAATTCCGCGCAAATCGGTCAATGAAATTCGTCGAATAATTGATGGCGCAAAAAAAATAAAAATCGCAGTTTCTCGAGCTAAAATCAAGGTCATAGCCGATAAATCAACAATTATTTCTAAGTTAATTGACGGAGAATTTCCTGATTACGACAAAGTTCTTCCAAAAAATAATTTACATATCGCATTGGTAAATCGCAAAAACTTTTTTGATTGCGTCGACCGTGTTTCAACCGTTGCCAGCGATAAACATCGTTCGGTAAAAGTTATCGTAGAAAATGGCAAAATGTCTTTGCAAGTTGGTAGCGATGAAAATTCGTTAGCATTTGAAGAGCTTGATGTTAACTATTCTGGAGAGCGCATTGAAACCGGTTTTAACTCGCGTTATTTGCTCGATATTATTGCGCAAATCGACAAAGAAGAATTGATAATGCGTTTTCGCGACGGCATGGCGCCAGCCTTGATTGAAGCGCAAGACATGAATTCAGTTTTCGTAATTATGCCCGTCAGAGTTTGATTATGATTTTAAACTAAATGCAAACCATAATTTCAAAATTAGTTCTCAATAATTTTCGTAATTTTTCTTCTAATAAATTTGAATTCAAAGCCAATCAAATTTTGTTTTGTGGTGCGAATGGAATTGGCAAAACTAACAGCTTGGAAGCCCTTTCCCTTATAGGTCGAAGTCCTAGTTTGCGTGGCGACGAATATGATGAAATGTTAAAAAATGATGCGCAAAATTTTTCAATTTATTGCGAATTAAAAAATCATAATTTTCTAGAAAAAATTGCTATAAAATTTGATAAAAATTCGAAGAAAAAAACTTACGAATTTAATGGCGAACCCAGTAGTTCTAAAAGACAATCCGATTTAAAAAATTATTTAATTAATTTTATAATTTTAACTCCGCAGATCGAGCAATTATTTATTTTGGGTAAATCCCAAAGGCGCGAATATCTAGATAAAATCGTTTGCGATATCGATCTTACTCATCAAAATCGTCTCAATGATTATCAAAAATTACTCAAAGAAAGATTGTTAATTTTGCAAAAATATCGCAATCAAGCGCTGGGCGAAAAATGGCTTGATATTGTTGAAAATAATATCGCTGAAATCGGCATTTCTGTTGCTTGCGCACGCATTGAGGCAATTGAATTTTTTAACAAAGCCATTGCTTCTTTTTCTTCAAATTTCCCCAAAACTTTTTTAGAAGTTAAGGGTGAGGTTGAAGATGGTGTGGCAAAAAAATCATCATTAATTTTGGAAGATTTTTATCGCACAAAATTAAAAGCAAATCGACAAAATGATTTAGAAAATTTTAAAACGGAATTCGGAATTCATCGAGCGGATTTCGATGCTATTTTTTGCGATAAAAATCTTTCCGCTACGAAATCCTCTACGGGCGAGCAGAAGGCGATCATGATTTCAATTAGTTTGGCGCGTGCCAAAATTTCGGCAAGTTATAAAAATCAACCAACAATTTTAATTTTTGACGAGGTGGTTTCGCATCTTGATAATCAAAGAAAAATTCATCTTTTTGATGAAATTTCACAAACTAATTTACAAAGTTTTTTTAGCGCAACTTCGCGAGATTTGATTCCGGCACAAAAGCTTCAAGACCTTGAAGTTGTTGAATTCTAGAGAAATATGATTAAGATTTTTTTAATTTATTCAAAATTAAAAAATAAAATTTTCTCACTAAAAATGAAATTTTGATCAGCGATCGCGCATTTAAAATTTCATAATTATTTTTTAAAAAAATATTTAAAAATTATGACAAAAATTTTAGTAATTGGAGCGGGAGCGATTGGAAGTTTTTACAGCGCGAAGCTTGCGCAAGTTGGTGTGGAGGTAACTTTGTGGTGTCGCTCGGATTATGATTTTGTTAAAAAAAATGGTATAAAAATTGAAAGTTATGAAGGAAATTTTCAATTTAATCCGCATAAAATTTTACAAAATCTTGATGAAATTAATGATGAATTTGATTATATTTTAATTGCCACAAAAGCTCTACCAACCATTGATATTCCTGATTTGATAAAAAATATTTTAAAGCCAAAAACTAAAATTATTTTAATTCAAAATGGCATTCATATCGAAAAAAATATTGCAGAAAATTTTCCAAATAATGAACTTATCAGCGTTATTGCATTTATCGGCGTGAGTCGTAAATCTGCGGGAATTATTTGTCATCAAGAATATGGAAAGCTTATAATTGGAACTTACGGCGCAAAGGCTTCGGAGTCGGTGCATTTTTTAGAAAATTTATGGAAAAAATCGGGAATTGAAGTTGTGGTTACCGATGAAATTTTGCTTGAACGATGGAAAAAACTGGTATGGAATGGGGCATTTAATCCGCTTTCCGTGGTTCTCGGTGCGAAAAATACCGTAGAAATTTTAAACAATGATTTAGCGTTAAATCTTGTTAAAAATGTTATGAATGAAATTTGTAATCTAGCAAAAATTGATAATTGTGAGTTGCCCGCGGATGTTATTGAAAAAAATATTGTTGCCACTCAAAAAATGAAGCCTTATAAAACTAGCATGTTATTAGATTTTGAAGCTGGAAGAGAAATGGAAATCGAGGCAATCCTCGGCAATGCCATCAAATTCGCTCAATCTAAATCGCTATCAACCCCTTATTTATCAACGATTTATGCCATTATTGCAAATTATTAAAAAGAATTTTAAATTTTTATCTTTAACTTTTTTTGTGTTTTTTATTTCTTGTGTGGTGCAAGCGCAGGATTCAAAATCAATAATTTTACCAGAGCCAACAATTTTGCCAGAAAAAATTGTTAAAACCGCAAATTTACTTGCTCCAAAAAAAGAAGAAATATCAACTCCAAGCCCAGATTCCTCTAGTCAAAAACCAGGTCAAGTAATCGAAGAAAATAACTATAAAAAGGCAATTCAAAAATCAGCAAAAATATCAAAAAAAAATATAAAAAAATCACCAAAAATTTCAAAAAAAAATAACAAAAAAATTCGCAAAAGAATTGTAAAAAAAGTTAAAGTTACTAAGGTTATAAAAGAAAAAAAGACTGAAGAAATTTCGGAGCCGAATCTAGTCGAGCCTAGGGCTAAGGATGAAATAAAAAATGAAGAAGTTATTATCTCAAATATAGTGATTCCTAAAGTTGAAGAGAAGGTAAAAGTTGATGAATCGTTGGAAAAATATAAAAAAGGTGAGTTGAATAATGTTCAAGAAATTGACGGTGATTATTTAATTGAATCTGAGTTAAAAGAAAATTGCGATCGAGCCGTTGCGGGGCAATGTTTCCGTGGAGATAAATTTTTTCAAGAACAATATTTTCATTATACAATTTTAAGTATTTTTAATAAAAAAGTAATCGCCGAACAATTTTTTGAAGGCGAGGGCAGGGCAACGGATAAGGTATTTTTAAAAGTGAGCGACGGTGAATATTTGTTATATACCAAAAATAAAAATAAGATTTTTTTAGTAGTTAAAAATGGCTTGGTTGATGAATTGGTGGTGCTAGATGGCGATCTTAGCAAGGAATCAAAAATTGTAACCAAATGTCAATATGCTGATAAATTATTGGCATTTCATAGGCTTTATCAAACCAACAATCATATGGAAGAGACATTGTTTTATTCGGATATAAAAAACTTTAAGGGGCTTATTGAGGCTACTATTTTCAGCGAAAAATATGAACCCAAAATTTTATATTCAACATTCAAAACTCCCAACAAGGCGATGCGTCCGGTGCAGAATTTAAATTTATGTAAAATTGGCGAAGATGTTCAAGCGATTGAGCGCGATTTTACAAAAAGTGAATGCAATAGAAAAATAAAATGTACGATGGAAACCCTTGAAGCATATGGCTCTGAGGGTTTTTCAGTTGAAGATAAAAACTATTTCTTCGACAACTTTTCTAAAAATAATATAATGATAAGTTTGAGTAGAGAGCAAGCTATGGGCTTAGCTGAAGAGGTTGCAAAGTTAAGCGCGGAAGATAAAAATCTTTTAAAATCCAAATGTTTTAACGAAAAAAATATTGATTTAGTAAGCTGTTCTATATATGAAAAATGCC
>CAIOKL010000003.1 GCA_903858915.1 uncultured Alphaproteobacteria bacterium
ACTAAAAGAAGAAAACCCAATTTTATTATCAAATGCCTAAAGATGCACCCAAAGATTCATTTCGAGAAATAGTTGAAATTCAAAAAGAATGGACTTCAAATTATGTTAAAATTCTAGAAGATATAAAAATTTCAATAATTAAATTGGAAGAAGTAAGACAAACTCTTGAGCAAGCTAGAAAGATTTATGAAAAATCATGGAGCGTTGCAATAAAAGAAAATATCAAAATTATACTTTTATTTTTGGCGTTTGTTGTGTTAATTGTATGCGCACTTTTATATCAAAAAGATTTAAATTATAAAAGCAAAGATGGAACAAGTGCGACGGTAACCCAGAGTATAAAAAAATAGAAGTGCATAATTAAAAATGATGAGACCTAGATAGGGGCGAAGCGTTTACAAACAAGGAAAATCTAAAAAACCCAAAACTCATCGCGGATGTCGCGATTCATTCGCGACGGAGCGATTCAACTCAAAGCTAAATTTGCGTTAGCAAATTTAATTGGTCGACGCGGTATTTAGCAATCTCAATCGCCCCGTATGTTATTATTCCGTAGGCCCCTGCCCTTTTAATCGCAATCAAACTTTCATAACATAAATCGACAAAATCAGTTCCGCTATTTTGGGCTAAAAATTTCAACATGGCATATTCGCCACTGACTTGATAAGCGAAAATTGGTAATGAAAAATTTTGCGAAGCCGATTTTATAATATCGAGATAACACATCGCCGGCTTAATAATGACGCTATCCGCCCCTTCTTTGATATCCAACGCAATTTCACGCAAAGCCTCATCGCTATTATGAAAATCCATTTGATAATTTTTTTTGTCAGATTTTTTTAAATTATTATTGGAGCCAACGGCTTCACGAAATGGACCGTAAAAATTTGAAGCATATTTCGCCGAATAAGCCATCAAACTTACATTGTCAAAGCCTTCAGCGTCTAAGGCTTGACGAATTTTTTTAATTCTGCCATCCATCATATCGGAAGGAGCATTTATATCGCAACCCACCTGAGCTTGCACCACTGCTTGCTTGCATAAAATTTCAATCGTGGCATCATTTTTGACATATTCATTAGCATCAATCAAACCATCATGACCATGCGAGGTATAAGGGTCGAGAGCCACATCGGCGATAATTAAAATTTGCGGAACGGCATTTTTTATTTCGCGAATCGCTCGACAAATCAAATTATTTTTATTGTAAGATTCTTCGCCATTGGCAGTTTTTAATTTTTGATCAACTACGGGAAAAAGCATGATAGCCTTGATTCCAAGTGACCAAGCTTCTTTTGATAATTGCACCGCCAAATCGATCGACAAACGAAAAACATCGGGCAGATTATTAATTTTTTCTTTGCAATTTTTACCCTCAATTACAAAAATTGGCAAAATTAAATTACTTGGACAAAGAGTCGTCTGGGCAAGTAAATCGCGCATCGCTTCACTATTACGATTTCTGCGCAATCGAGTTAAAGGAAATTTTTCACCGCAATAAATTTTCATAAAAAACTAGATTAATTTTTATATTTCTTTACGATTATATTTTATTAAAATTATTTATCAAAAAGCATTTTATTTGTCGTGAAATCACAAAATTCTAATTTTAAAAAAAGATCTTTTGGCTTACAAACCATTGAAGACAAGATGTCACATTTATTGCGACCAATTTTTCAAGGTTCGAAAAAAGAATTTATTTTAATTAATAATTTAGTTAAAAATTGGGCACAAATTGTAGGTCCAAAATATGCCAAATTTTGTGCCCCAAAAATGGTAAATTTTGAAAAAAATAAATCTGGCGCTAAGCTTACGATATCAGTTTTTAACAGCTCCGTCGGCTTTTTTTTAGAAAATAATTCCGATATAATTATTGAAAGAATCGCCACTTTATATGGCTTTAAATCGATCGTCAAAATCATCATCAAGCAAGAGCCAAGAAGCATCGAAACCATCTCCCCCGACAAAAAAATTACCAATCAAGATACTGAAAAAATGGTTAATTCAACTTTGCAAAATATTGAAAATAAAGAGCTCGAAGCCACTTTAAAAAAACTCGCCGAAGATATTTTTGGGAAATAAACATTGCTAAATAACAATAATTAATTTAACAATTTAATTACAGTATTATTTAATTTTTTTTAAAACTTTTTTTATTCAAT
>CAIOKL010000004.1 GCA_903858915.1 uncultured Alphaproteobacteria bacterium
AGAGGCTTCGCCGACTACG
Source organism: uncultured Alphaproteobacteria bacterium (assembly GCA_903858915.1). Lineage (GTDB taxonomy): Bacteria > Pseudomonadota > Alphaproteobacteria > Rickettsiales > UBA1997 > CAILUF01. The sequence goes on from CAIOKL010000004.1 coordinate 20, forward strand.
ATATCAGCTTGAGAAGGCGCTTCGAGAAGTCCTAAAGATAAAATTTCACTCACCACCACAATCATTAAAGCACCGACTTCATCGCATTTTTTACGCACCGCTTCGAGATTAGGAATATTGCCGTAAAAATCAGGATATTGGACGACAACGCCAGCACAATTTTCATCAATTTCATTTTGCAATTTTGCCGAATTTAAATCGAGAAAAGTTTTGCAAACATCGAGATAATCGGGGTGAATATCGTTGAATTTGGCAATATTTTTTTTACCCGATTTTATACGCAGTGCCATCAAACAACTTTCGGCTAAAGAGGTTGCCCCATCATACATTGAAGCGTTGGCAACCTGCATGCCCGTAAGCAAAGCGATGATTGATTGAAATTGAAAAATTACTGTTAATGTACCTTGCGAAATTTCAGGTTGATAAGGTGTGTAAGAAGTTAAAAATTCTGATCTTTGAATTAAATGATCAACTGCAGATGGAATGTGATGTTTGTAGCATCCGGCACCTAAGAAAAAAGCGCCGGCAGAGGCTGGGCGATTTTTTTTAGCAAATTCTTGCAAGATTTTTTCGACTTCAATTTCACCTTGATGAAGAGGTAAACCGGTGATTGGATTTTTTAATAAAAATTGATTTTCAACGGCATCGTAAAGTTCGTTAACGCTAGAAACGCCGATTTCGGCAAGCATTGATTTACGATCATTTTCAGTTAAAGCTAGATAACGCATTTTGTAAAATTTATAATTTTATGAAATAAATTTGGTATAATAATTTTAGTATAATCGCTAATTTTAACTAAATTTCAAGAGTATATTTGTTGAAATTTTTTAAAGTTAAAAATTATTTTTGCAAAGCGGGTTTAAATCTATCTTTATAAAAACTTCACAAACTTAAATTACTAAAAATTAAGTTTGTAAAATTATTGTTTAAATTTGTATTTTGATGTTATTCGCATTGAATTAATTGGGCGAATATCTATTATCAGCGACTAGAATCACCCCAACCACTTTTATCGAGAGCTCGCCCTAAGCCTTGTCGTCTAGATGATAATAAAGAGTTATCACCTTGTCTCGCCTTATTATAATTTGGGGCAGGAGATGAAGAAGGCGTCGAATCTTGTGCTTTAGCTTTAGCTAGTTCTTCCCTAAATCCACCTTCACCATAATAACCTTGGGTAACTCCTCGGCCTTGGGTAACTCCTCGGGCAACGCTATTGCCTCCGATTCCTCCAGAAAGTCCTAATCTTTTCAACGAATCAAGCAAAGCCATTTCTTCTCGGGTTGCTTGTTGTAAAATCGACGGACGAGCAGTGGCCAATGGTTGAGGGTTGCCCGATGATGAGGTGGATGATGAAGAATAAGGGACTCTTCCACCCAACAGTAAATCAGACTCTGACATGGAAGGATTTGCTCCAATTTGTGGGTTTCCGTATGACTTTGCCTCGGGATTGGTTGATGTTCGCGATGAGTCATTTTGATTAGATCCGGAATATCTTGAAGCTCTTTCTTCTAAAAGATGCAATCTTCTTGAGTCCGCAAGAAGATTAGTCATTCGGGCTTGTATTTCGCGGGTTGTGAGTGGATATGGATTATAAGAAGAACCGGCAGAAGAGCTTCTTGAAGAAGGGTTTTTTTCTTGTGGAAGAACTCCAGGCGGATTATCGCTTGCAGAAGATCGTGAAGCCTGGCGAGCGGGCGCAAGAGAGAATAGATTCTCCTCGGCTGGATTTTGCGCGCTAGATGAATCGGAAGAACTGGTTCTCGAGGGCGGGTTACCTTGAGTTGCCATTTTGCTTAACTGTTTATATAAGTCGGGATATTCAGAGGGATCCACTCCATTGAGTGCTTGCGAGAGTTGTGATTGCCAGGGTTGCGATGGCGAATTTGGATTCCCAACGGATGATCCCGTAGGATAATAAGAGTTTAAAGCAGCCTCTTGCAATTTTCTCAAATGAGATGCTCTTGAATCCTCAACTTTTTGAAGAAAAACTTCTCCAGAAGAAAGTGGCAAACTGGTTCTTGATGTTGATTGCTTTTCCAACTCACTACGGAATTTAGCGCTATCTAATTTCGCTCGAGCATCTTCAGCTTTTATACGATCTTCTATATTTTGCATTGCGAAAGGTGGCGAAGTATTACTTTGATCTGGACGGGGTTTTTTATTTTCCTCAATAAAATTAAAGGGTTCAGATTTAACTTCTTCTCTCTTTATAAAAAGCCTTATCGGGTTTTTTATTGTTTCTGTTGCAAAGCTTGTAATTCCTTGCGAAATTTTAGTGGGAATGTTTGAGATTCCACTACCTATGGTACTAAGAAGAGTTTGGGCTTTATACGCAAACTTTTCCAAAGAGCTAATTATTTTTGCGATGGTATATTGTTGTTGTGGAGGTTGGGCAAGAGGTGCGGTGATAGAAAAAGCTTTAGTAAAGAGTTTAGAAAATGAGGTCATTGCAATACCGAAAGCCGAAGCGTTGACAACGGCAAATGTTTTTTTTTGTTTATCAAGAGCGGAATTTAAAAGGCTTTCAAGGCGTTCTGCAGGGTTTGTACTTTCAACGGATAAAATTTGGGGATAGGAGCGTGCGGGAGCGTAGGAATTAATTTCTTTTTTACTTTCAGAATCATTTATAAAAGCGTTATCAAGTTCACTAATTTTGTTCTTTAGAAAATCTATGATAACTTTACTTTGGGTATGTTCAAAACCATTATGGTGCTTGCGATCAAACCCCAATTTTTTTAACTCCTTTTCTAATTTAGGAATTGTGGATGTTAGTCTAAGGTTAGCAACGGTCGATCCAGTTTGATTTGAATTATTCATAATTTTAAACATTAATTTTAATTAATTAATGTTTTATTTTATATAAATTAATTTTTCAACTGAAATTTTTTTTTCGTAAAGGGCGCGACCGACTATTGCGCCGACTACGCCATCATTTTTAAGATGGCGGAGCTTAGAAAAATCTTCGTCGGAAGAAACTCCACCCGATGCAATAATTGGAATTAAAAGATTTTGAGCAAGTTTTTTGGTGCCTTCGAAATCAAAGCCAGTAAGTGTGCCATCGCGCGAGATATCGGTGTAAATTATGGCGCCGGCTCCGCAATATTCGAGTCTTTTGCCGAGTTCGATAGCAGAAATTTTAGAATCCTCAACCCAACCCTGCGTTGCGACGAAGCCGTTTTTGGCATCAATGCCAATTACAATTTTTCCTTGAAATTTTTTGCAAGCTTCGATAACTAAATTAGGATTAGTGAGGGCGATGGTGCCAAGAATAACGCGGTTTACGCCGAGTGATAAAGCTTCTTCGATATCATCCAAAGTGCGAATTCCTCCACCAAGTTGAACGGGTATTTTGATGGTTTTTAAAATTTCAGCGATGGAAGATTTGTTGATAATTTTGCCAGCGATTGCGCCATCTAAATCAACCAAATGCAAAAATTTAAAACCTAATTTTTCAAATTCTAATGCTTGACTTGCAGGATTGTTATTGAATATAGTGGATTTATTCATGTCTCCTTGATATAGACGAACGCAATTGCCGTCTTTTATATCAATGGCGGGGAAAAAAATCATAATTTTTAATTAATATGTTAATCAAAATTTTACTTAAAATTTGGCCAGCGATTACGCCAATTTTGCTTTACGCAATTTGGCAAATATTTCTAAAAAAATTAATAAATCGCCTTTTTCGCAAAAATTATTGTGCTAAAAATAATAATTCACAATCGAATAATGAAGAAAAAATTATTGAAGGTGAATTTTTCGATGTAAACAATAAAGGGCGCGATTCTAAAGATGCAAAAATAAAAGCCGAAGATGATAATAAAATGTTTTCATTAAACAATAAAAATTTTGTTATAATTCTTTATCTAAGTTTGATTTTAGCGATTATTTGCGTTATTTCTTTTGGATTTTAAATTATAAAATTAAAAATATTTTTCTTATTTTTTGAGAAATTTTCATGATTGATTTTTAAGAAAATAATTTATAAAATATATATTTAGAGTTCAAAAACTAATCGATAAACACCCAAAAATTAACTAATTATGCATAATTTAAACGACAAAATTCCGAGCAAAAATATTAATTACACGCCAGCTCACATTGCCAATTTTTTTATCGTAAAATCGCAAGAAGACGGCGTCAATCTTGATCCGATGAAGCTTCTTAAATTGGTTTATATTGCGTATGGCTGGAATTTGGCAATCAATGAATCAAAACTTTTTAACGAACCAATTTTAGCGTGGAATTATGGGCCAGTAATCGCGTCGCTCTATCACGAAATTCGCGCATTTCCATTTAACGATAAAAATAATCTCGACAAAGATTTTCGTTGTGCAATTTATCAAGAAGATTCCCCGACATCTAAGGCAACCAACATTCCGCATGTTGAGTCCGAAGATATTAAGGTCAATAGAGTTTTAGAGGCGGTGTGGATTAATTATAAAAAATTCGACGGAATTTCTCTTAGCAAGATTACTCACGAAGACGGAAGCCCTTGGCACCAAGCTTATTTTGGCATTGGCAAAAATGCGCAATTGGATGATGAATTAATTAAAAAACGCTCGACCGAAGCGATAGAAAAATTTATTGAAAGAGAAAAAAATAAAAATGAGCAAACGGCATGAGCATTACGGAACAGCTATCGCAAATCTTAGATCAATATTATGATCCGAACAAAAATTTAAAGAATAGCGAAGAGAAAAAAATTGATTTTGCCGATAAAGGAACGCTAAAAAAAATTAATTTTTCTGAGCAAAAGATGATGACAAAAAGCTCTTTGAAACAAGGGCAACAAAGTTTCAGCCAAGAACTAGAAAAATTAAATTTTAAAAAAGCCGAACATGATTTTGATCGAGCCAAACATGATTTTGAGTTTGAAAAAAAATATAAACCACGGATTTTGCACTGGTCGGTGTGGATTTTAATTGGCTATTTGTTTTGGCTTATGGCCATTATTACCGGTGATTATCTTTGGCACATTAATGATGCGACAAATAGACTTTCAAACCCCGTTATCATTGCCTTGGCATCCTCAACCGCAGTCGCAATTGTTGGTCTTCCCTCGCTGATTGTTAAGTCGCTTTTTAAGTAAATATTTTAATCATTATATTTTTATTTATTGACTTTTTTATTCAATAAGTTACTTTTTATAAAATCTGGCTTTTTTTAAATTAAAGTCACAAACTTCAATAAGAGTCACAAATATTATGATTGAACAAAATGTTATCGTTAGCGAAAATGGTAGAATTATAATTCCCGCTATTTTCAGAAAAGAGTTGAATATAAAATCGGGAGATGAGTTGATTTTAAGGCTTTCGCCCGATAATGAAATAATTATTCACAGCCCGCGACAATCTTTGCAAAAACTGCAAGAGCTTTTTAAAAATAAATCCGGAAGCTTTGTTGAAAAGCTTTTTGAAATGCGTAGAAAAGAGGAGATTTAATGACCAAAATAGTTTTTGATTCTTCGGCAATATTGGCTTTGCTTAAAATGGAAAGCGGTCATGAAATTGTTGCTAAAAACCTTGAGCAAGCTGTTGTGTCAAGTGTAAATTTTTGCGAAGTCGTAACTTTTTTATCTAAAAAAACTACAAAACAAGACGAGATGATAAAGTTTTTGACGGAAACTTTTGATTGCATTGAAGACTTTAATATTGAACAGGCAATCATTGCAGGCTCGTTTATCAAAATTACTAAAGATTACGGCTTATCTTTGGGCGACAGGGCATGCTTAGCGCTGGCCAAATATAAAAACATTCCCGTGCTTACGGCGGACAAGGCTTGGAGTAAATTAAATCTGGGAATTAAAATAAAATTAATTCGCTAAAAAATATTGAGATCACATAAATATTTTACTTATAAATTTAGTAAAATATATTTAGAGTGGGATAAGTTTTTACCGCAAACTTAATTAAAATAACGATGACAGAAAAAAATTCAGAAAAAGCCAAGATAATTTTTATTGAAGCTAAAGAAAGACTTCAATTTTCAAATTTAAGCTCGGAACAGCTTGATCAAAAAATTTCGCGTTTTTCCAGTATTTGCGTTGTTTCTATTGGTAGTTTAACGGCTGTTCTATCTTTTTTAAAAGATAGAAATATTTTCTTTACATTAGGTTTATTTGTTTTGATTGTTGGATTCATTTACTCTTTATTTAAAGCTTTTGAAGCTCAAAAAGCAAAAAAATATGCTTCCAACGGAATTGAAGCCAGCGTAATGATTAATGATGAAATAATAACCAGAAATAATGAAATTTATTTGATGGAGTGTTTAGCTTTAACTTATGAAGAAAAAGCTAATTTTAATAATAAATTAATCGACAGTAGTGCTATTTTATTCAATAAAGCTTTGGAAAAATTGAAAATATTTTTTTTCGTTTCGTTGGTGTTTATGATTCTTGGTTGTTTTTTTAGCCCTTCGATTTTGTTGAGTCTGGCTTCCAAGATAATGGTTTTGGTTTATCATCCGTGGTAGAATTAATAATAGGTTTATCGTTTTTAGTTTGATTTGGTTTGGAAGATTTGTCGTTGTTAGAGTTAACCCTAGCGTAATTTTGATTTGAATCGGCTTTCGGCATATTAATTAAATTATTGTTAATTTTTGAACAAAATTATTTTTTTAAATAATATCGACAATAAAAATAAAAATCAAATTATTTACATTAAAAAATCTAAAATAATTCACCGAATATTTTTTATTGAAAAAAAACTTTCTTCGGAATTTTTTAAAGCTTTTAAAATTTTTGGAAAATAGCAATTTATTTTTTCATCAACCTGCCACGGCATATTGAAAATAAACATTCCGCACGCATGCATTTTTTTTGGAAATTCTAAATTTTCTCCAATATCGCAAATAATTTGAGTGATTTTTTCAAATTTTAATTCGTTAATTTTTTGATAAAAATTTGCTAAATTTTTTTCATCGCCTTCAATAATTGGATACCACAGTAAGTAAATGCCGGTGGCAAAACGACGCTGGCCATCTTGTAAAGAATTTATTGAATCTGGGTAATCATTGGAAATTAAATTATGATTTTTTTCATAAGCTGGGTCGATTAAAATAAGTGCGCGTTTTTCGAGGGGAGGGAGCTTCGATTTTAAAAGATCGAAACCATTTTCTTGCAGGCATAAAATTTTTTTATTACCTACAAAATTTTTACGCAATTCTTGAAAAATCGGATAATTATTTTCAGCAAAAATCGCTTTATCGTCGAAGCGCAAAAAATTTTTTATAATTAGTGGCGAACCAGCGTAATATTTGAGCTTGGAAGGCAATTCTTGAATTTCACAAACATTAATTTTCGCTAAAATTTCCAGAAATTTATGAGGTAAGATTTCATGAAAATTGGGTTGATCTAAAATTTTTCTTAAGCCTTCATTAAATTCGTTGGTTTTAGAAATTTTTTCATCAAAAATTGAATATTTTGCCGAGGATGAATGAGTGTCGATTGCCAAGAAAGAGTTGGGTTTTTCGTGGAGTTTTTCTAAGCAAAAATGTAAAACGCAATGTTTAAAAATATCAGCAAAATTTCCAACATGAAAATAATGCTGATAATTCATTATTCTTCAATTTTATTATCGTCTTCTTCGCTAAATTGGCCTTGCGGAATGACTTCGCAATTGCCGTTTGCGATGTAAGCGTCGAGTCCGACGGTGGAAATTTCTTTAAAGCGACTATCGCCAAGAATGCGAATTAAAGTGCCGACGGGACCAGATGTTTGAATGTTAAAATAAACTCCGGTTTGCTCAAATTGCGCTTTAAATCTTTCACAATTATTTTCTTTTTCGCATCTTTTGATGATTTTATTTTCTTTGTCTAAAATTAAAATAGATTTGATGTCGCGTTTTTTGCATTCATGTTTGGTGCAAATGAAACCTGACTTCGGAGTGCATTTTAATTTTTTCCAAGCTTTGGCGGAATTGAAATAATTTTCGGCGTCGGAAAATAATTTTTTGAAATCAATTTCTTGAATTCCTTCGCGTGAATCAGCTTTTTTGGTATTGAGTTCGGTATTTTTAAGTTTATTTTTCAAATCAATTTCTTTGGCGAAACTTTCAGAAATAGTGAAAGAAAATAGTGATAGAAAACAAATAAATAATTTCATAAAGTATAAAAAATAATTTTAATTACCAATCGCAACCCCATTTCTTCTAGGGTCGGCGGCACCATAAAGCTTTTTATCGACAATTTTTATTGCCTGTATAGCGCTGGTTATATTAGTGATTTTTACCTTATGTCCTAATTTTTGCAAAGGTTTTTTTAAAGAAATTATTTTAGTGCCTTCTTCCAACTCGACGAAGTCGTTTAAAGCGATGAAATTCGGAAGCGATACCGCGTCTTGAATATCAAGGTTCCAATCCAAAGTTGCGATTAAAGTTTTTAAGACATGTTGAATAATTCTTGGACCATTTGGCGAACCTAAAACCATTATTAAATTATTTTTTTCGTCAAAAACAAGAGTTGGCGACATTGAACTTCTCGGCTGTTTTAAAGGTTCAACGCGATTTGCCACTAATTCATTATTTATTTTAGGTGCGAAAGAAAAATCGGTCATTTGATTATTTAAAATGAAGCCGTCAACGGCGATGGTTGAGCCAAAAGGATATTCGATGCTACTTGTCATCGAAACCGCATTGCCGTATTTGTCAACGATTGATAAATGAGTTGTAGAAGGCTTTTCGATGGTTTTATAAAAAACTTTTTTGGCAGTTTTGAAATCGCCGGCGCGAATATTTTTATTGGCGCGAGTCGGATCAATAATTTTGGCGCGCATTTGCAAATAATTTTTATCGAGCAATTCTTTTATCGGAACATTTTTGGCGTCGGCCAAATATTGATTGCGATCGGCGTAGGCGAGTTTAGTAGCTTCGGCAATTATATGAACGGCTTCTTGCGAATTAATGCCGAGAGATTTTAAGTCGAAATTTTCCAACATTCCCAAGGCTTGGAGAATGGTAACGCCTCCCGAACTTGGCATTGGCATCGAGCAAATTTTATATTTTTTACGATAAGTTCCGCACAATAAATTGCCCGTCGAAGAGCGATAATCCTTCAAATCTTTTTTAGTTAAATATCCAGAATGTTGTTTAGAATTTTTAACGGCAAATTCTATATCATCGGCAATTTGTCCTTCATAAAATGGCTTTATACCTTGATTGGCAATGGTTTCGAGAGTTTTAGCAAGTTGATAATTACGAATTATTGTGCCAACTTTTTTAGGATTGCCCTTATTGTCAAAATAAATTTTCATGCCGTCGGAGGTTGATAAATGCTTGATCGATTTTAAATTTACAAACATTTTTTTTGTGAGAGGGTAGCCTTCGCGAGCAATATTAATGGCAGGTTCAAAGAGTTTTTGCCATTTAATTTTTCCATATTTTTGATGAGCGTTTTTTAAAGCATGAAGCGCTCCCGGAGTTGCCACCGAAAGTCCGGTTCCAACTACTTCTAAAAATTTTTGTGGGTTGCCTTCATTGTCAAGAAACATTTCCGGAAAACTGTTGAGGGGAGAGGTTTCACGACCGTTGAAATAAATATTTTTTTTAGATTTTTTATCGTGATAAAGTAAAAATAATCCACCGCCAATTCCCGAAGAATGTGGTTCGATAACATTTAAAACCATTTGAGCCGTGATGGCTGAATCAATGGCGCTACCGCCATTTTTTAATATTTCGGCGCCGGCTTCCGAAGCAAGTTTTTCGGAGGTTGAAATCATGTATTTTTCGCCGATTACACTTTTATATTCGCTAAATCCAACATCGCCATCGCCGTTCCATTCATCATTATTTGCGAGATTTTTATAAAAATATTTTGAGTTCGAACAATTGAATGTTGATAAAATAAAAATTAAGCAAAATATTTTTTTCATTTTTATAAATTTAAATTTCAAAATTATCGGCGCCGTAAATGTCGGACCATAAAACCCAACCCTTTTTGTCGTTGATTTTCAAGGCGCACCACAAATCTTCGCATTTTAAATATTCGCCGATTACATAATTTTCGAGATGAAAAATAATTCTAGAATTAGTGTCTTTTTTGGCGTACATTTCAACGATATTTTTTTTGCTAAATGTCATTAAATGGCGTTTTTTGGTGATTAAATTTTGAGCAACCCATCCGCGATTTTTTTCATAATCTTCAATTTCGTACCAATTATCATATTCGCTAACAATTTTCACGGGAAGATTGCGCAATTTAAAAGTAAATTTTACTGGATAATTAGAGCCGGGACCCGAGCGAATATTGGTTTCGTTCGAACGCAATGACGCAAAATAATTTACCTCTTGAATTTGTTGCGTAGCAAAAACATTTTGAGAAAAAATAAAAATAATCAAAAATGTTAAGAATGATGACTTTCTAATCATTTTTTTTAACGGATTTGGATTTGCGAAATTTTGTAGCGCCACCGGCGAGATTGGTTTGAGAGGTTCGCGAAACCGCCAAATCATCGCATTCAACATTTTTGGTAATCACGCTTCCAGCGCCAATTATTGCGCCATTTTTGATTGCGACGGGAGCAACTAAGGCGCTATTTGAGCCAATAAAAACATTGTCGCCGATAGTGGTTTTGAATTTGTTAAATCCGTCATAATTGCAAGTTATTGTGCCAGCGCCGATGTTGGTGTTTTCGCCGATTTCGCTATCGCCAATGTAACTCAAATGATTAATTTTAGAATTTTTTGAAATTTTTGATTTTTTTATTTCAACGAAATTTCCAATATGAACATTTTCAGCGATTTCGCTTTGTGGGCGAATGCGCGCGAAGGGACCGATTTTGGCATTTTTTTGGATTGTTGCGCCTTCGATGTGGCAAAAGGATTTAATTTCGACACCGCTTTCAATAACAACTTCACTGCCAAAAAAAACATTGGGATAAATTATGACATCTTGAGAAATTTTAGTGTCAAAATTAAAATAAACACTTTTCGGCGAGATAAGAGTGACGCCGTTTTCCATCATTTTTTGGCGAATTTGTTTTTGCTTTATTTTTTCAATATGAGCAAGTTCGGAACGAGAATTTACTCCCAAAACTTCGGCAATATTTGTTTTAATAAAAGTGCATTTCAGACCTTGATTATTAGCAATTCCAACGATGTCGGTTAAATAAAATTCTTGCGCGGAATTGGCATTTTTAATTTGCGATAAAAGATGGGGTAGGGCGTTGCCATCGACCGCGATAACTCCGGAATTGCACAGAGAAATTTTCTTTTCGATTTCGTTGGCATCTTTAAACTCGACAATTTTTTCAAGATGCCCTAAATCGTTGATAACTAAGCGTCCGTAAGCATTTTCTTGTTCATCATCGAAACCTAAAATGCACAAAGAAAAATCATCGATTTTTTGCAACATTTTTTCAAGAGTTTGGTGCGAAATAAGTGGCGTATCGCCGTAAAGAATTAAAACTTTTTTGTGCAGTTTTTTATTTTCATTGAAAGATGAAATGGCGCAAGAAACCGCATGACCAGTGCCTTTGCGCTCATGTTGAATTAAAAAATCAATCGAATTATTTTTATGTTCATTTTTAATTTTATCATAAAAAATTTCCATTTCTTGCGAAACTACCAAAGTAATATTTTGTGGATTTAATTTTTTCGATTCATCGATAACCATATTGACCATTTCGCGTCCAGCGACCTTGTGCATAACCTTCGGGAGGTTGGATTTCATGCGAGTGCCTTTGCCAGCCGATAAAATAATAATTGAAATTTCGTTCATTTGATAATTAATTTTTTGCATTAAATTTTTATTGATTTAAAATCTTAAAAATCGCCAATTAAATAAATGATTCTTGCAAATTTTTTAAAAAATTTTTCAAAATTAAATTTAAAAATCATAAGAAAATTTTATAAATCAAGATGGTATTTTGTGTAAATTGAATTTCAAGAATTATGAAGAATTTTTTTAATGTTTTTTCTTACTATTTAATAGCTCCAATCATCGCTTTTTCAATTTTAATTTTCTATTTTGACTTTAACATTTTTAAACATGGCGAGTTAATCATGTTTAATTATGCGGGAGATAACCTTTTCTCAGAGGGGGTCTTTAAATTAATAATAAAAGAGGGTCTCACTTATTGTTCGAAATATGTTGGCTATCCTCAAATCGACACTAATTGTTTCTCAGATTACGCCTCAAATAATGGCTATTTATCGTTTTTGATAGTTAGATTTTTTGCGATATTTTTAAATTCACCTTTGACTGTTATTTATTGCCAATTCCTTTTATCAATTTTTTTGATAACGATTTCGGCTAATTTTTGTCTTAGAAAAATAGGGATATCAAAATTTAATGCCACTATTTTAGCGGTTTTATTTGCAATTACTAACAACAGAATTGTATATATTTACACACTTTCAATTGGAAATTATTTTATTATTCCATTTGCTGTTTTGATGAGCTTGTGGATTATGGAGGGGAAGCTAAATATTGTTAAAATTAATGAAAATGGCAAAAGATTTCTTTCCCCCAATAGATATTTTTATTATTGTTGTATCATAGGCTCTGTTGGCTCCATATCAAGTGCATATTATGGATATGCTTGTATAATTTTATTATTACTATCGGGATTTATTTTATTTATCCGAGATCCAAAATTTGATAAAAAAATCTTTTCCATCGCAATGACCGCGCTTATTTTAACATTGATTTCAATGTTAATTAATTTATCGACGATTATTTTCTGGATTAAAAATGGATTTAATGATGCAATAGGAAGGCAATCAATCGAAGGAGTTTATCACTCAATGTCAATTTCTGCTTTATTGCTTCCAATTAATGATCATGTGCTTAAAGGATTTGTTGATTTTTCCGCTGAATTTAAAAAAATTTTCTTATTTAGCGGAGAAAAGCATTTTCATCAATTTGGCTTATTTTCCTCGATAGGTTTTTGTTCTTTGTTGGCGTTTGCCTTGTCTTTGCAATTTTTAATTTACAAAAAAGATCCAAAATATAGATTTTATGGCATAGAATTCAGCAAGGAAAAATATTATATTTTAGGGCTTATTGCCAGCTTAAACTTGGTGTTCGCTTTATTTTTTAGTACCGAAAGTTTTTATTTATTTTTACAATATTTTTTTGCAAATATTCGAGGCTTGATAAGGCTAAATGTAGTTTTTACTTTTTTAGCTTTGACTTTTTTTGGCATTATTTTTGACGAGTTAATTGCTCAAAAGAAAATATTTAAAAATACTATTTTTACAAAAGTGCTTATTATAATAATTTGCGCGGTGGCTTTAATTGATGGTGTTGGAGGTCCGACAAGAATTTCAAAATCCTTTGAGTCAGAAAAGAAAAATTACGAATTGTCTAAAGATTTTGTTGAGAATATTGAAAAATCTCTTCCGATGGCATCTAAAATTTTTATGATGCCAATAAAAGGTTTTCCAGAGTTTCCTTTTGATGATTATAAATCGACAATGGGTTATATTTTTAGTAAAGATTTGAAATTTTCATATCCGGTTCCAAAGGGTCGCAAATCGTATTTTTGGCAAAGAGAAGTGGCGGATTTGGAATTTAAAGATTTTATAAAAAAAATTAAAGAACAGGGTTTTGCGGGAATTTGGATTCAAAGAGATATTTTTGAAAATATTGAAAAGAAAATAAAGCTAAAAGATTTTGAAAAAAATGTTAAAAAAATTGCCAAAAATTCGATTGAATCGAGAGATAAAATTTTTATATTTTATGAAATATAAAAATTTTCTGTAATCAAAATTCTGAAAATTTTTAAATTTAGATAAGGATGGAATTGGTGTGATTTATTAAAAAAAACCTCGCATTTATATCTCAAAATGCGAGGTTTTTTAATATGATTTTTTATAAAATTAATTAGTTTTTATTTTTATCAACTAATTTATTTTTAGCAATCCAAGGCTTTGCCGACTATTCCCAAAAATAATTTGCCATGAAAATTACGAATTTTTGCCATGATTCTAACTTTGTAATCAATGCTGGCAATAATCTCGGCGCTATAGGG
>CAIOKL010000005.1 GCA_903858915.1 uncultured Alphaproteobacteria bacterium
ATTAGATATTGAGCCAGAAACTGCGTAATCATCTAATTTTGGACCTTTATAATAACCAGTTTTGTTCATCTCAGAAAGTTGAACTTCTTTTTGCAATTTTTCAGTCGCTTTACGATCAACTAATTCTGCAAGTTTATATTTTGACAAGATGTTTTCCATATTTGTCGCAACAGATTTACCAAGATTTGATTGTTTTGCGGTCTCGATTTCACCTTCTTCGAAATCAAAAATTGCTACTTTTAATAATTTATTTTCAAGCGTTTTTTCATCGGGCATGAAATCGCTTTTAGAAATAAACTGTTTTTGATATTTATCAAAATTTTTAATAGTTGGAGTACACGAAGTTATAATAAACAATAGTGCTAAAAGTTTTAATTTCATAATTTTTAATTTTATAAATTTTATTAATTCAAAATACTTTGAATTGTTTTTAATTTAGAATTCCAAGGGTTTTTAGAATTCCATCTTTTTGAATTTGCTCTTCCAATGCTTTGATGGCAGCTTTGGTAGATTCAGATTCGCTAATTGTTGAATTACCCGTTGCTTCAACATTATTGCTTGCAACAATTTTGCCTTGAGCTGAGTTTTCAAAATCAATATTTAATTTGGTAATGTGTGCGCCATAAATAAAATTATGAGTTGGCTCATATTTTGCACCAATAACAATTTGGTTTGGATCGGTCTTATCAAGCGCTTTGGCGATTTTTAATTTTTCTTTATTTAGCGCGCTTCTTATAACTTGAACCAAATCTTTTGGCGAAGATGAGTCAAAGAAAAACTCAATGGAAGAAGAAGATTTTTCAAACTCATTTTGATATTTAGCAATTAAAGAAAGTATGCTTTTCATATCAATTTCTTCTTGCGCTCCAGAAAGAATTCGCGCTTTCAATTCAAGCTCTTTGCACAAATCCAGAATTTTCATTAAACTAGTTCTTCTTTGAATCGGATTAGATTGTAAAGAATTTTTGTCTAAATCATTTATCTTTTTTTGAACGAATTCAACGCGCTCTTTTTGCTCATTTATAAATGGATCTCTTTCAATTGAAACTTCAACATAGAATTTTTTATCGACCTGCTCGCTCTTAGAAACTTGATAGCCCGTGAAGCTAATTTTTTCAATCGATTGGCGCACTTTTTGACGCATTTCTTCATTATAACTATTTTGATTTTCTTCTTTAATTAATTCAGATTCAGAAGAAATCGAAACCATCAACCTGCCCGCCGCATCAGCCAAGGCGGTTTTAGTTGCCTCTTCGAGCGTAAAACCTTCGGCAACACCATAAATCATATCGATATTATTGGCGCGAGGCTTGATAAACCAAGAAGGAAGGTCATTTGATTTTGAAAATGAGCTTTCTGCGAAGCTTATTAACAATAAAAATGTAAAGAATAATTTTTGAATTTTGTTACTCATCGAGATCTTTTAAAATTGTGTTTGAACCTGATTGGATGTTGTTAATTCTTGAGGAAGCCGAAGATGATTTATTTGATTTTTGAGCTTCATAATCATCTATTTTAGAGCTTGAGCAAGATGCTATTAAAAAAAATAAAATGGGGAGGATAATTTTTTTCATAATTTTTTATTTTGTGGTATTGGGCCCTTTTCCGTTTTAAAATTATTTAAAACGGAAAAGAGAATAATTTTTATTTAGTTAGCTTTTTTAGCTTCTTCTTTAGCTTCTACAGGAAGCGCAGGAATGTTGCCTCTTTCTTTTTCAAGTTCGTCGA
>CAIOKL010000006.1 GCA_903858915.1 uncultured Alphaproteobacteria bacterium
CTCGTCTTTGCCGACATATCCTAATATTTTTCTAGATTGCTCATCAACTAAATCAAGATCTAGTGAGTCATAATCCATGCCTTTTATCATTTCTTTTTTAGAGCGAATTTTATTTTGTAATTCCGCTTTTTGGAATTCAATTTGCGATACTTGTTTGGTAAGTAAATAATATTCGATTAAACCTTTATCGCCAAATATCGACACAAACATAAAATAAAAAATCACCGAGATTGTAATGCAATAAGAAACAAAGGTTACTTTATTGATGCGGTTTCTTCTGACAAAGTTGTATAGAGTATTTTTAGTGATAACCATTTTAAAAAAATTTATTTAGATCACCGCGCTATTATTCAAAATTTAAATTAAAAAACAATTTAAATTTTTTTAACTTAAAAAGTTTATTCTTTATTACAAAGTTCTTTAGCAACTTTTATAATATCGTTAGCTTTAGGTAAGGCAAGCCTTTCAAGGTTTGCGGCATATGGCAAAGGACCATCAACCGAAGCCAATTTTTTAATCGGAGCATCGAGATAATCAAAAGCTTCATCGATTAAAATTGAAGCGATTTCACTACCCACCGAAGCAAAAGGAAAGCCCTCTTCGACGGTTATGCATCGTGAAGTTTTTTTCACCGAGTTAACAATGGTCTCGCGATCAATTGGACGAATTGTTCTGAGATCGATAACTTCAGCGGAAATGCCGATTTTTTCAAGTTCTTCGGCGGCTTCGAGCGCGTATTTTACGACCAAAGAAAAGGCGATGATAGTAACATCCGAACCTTCGCGAAGAATTTTAGCTTTACCAATTTCGACAATGTGATCATCGTCATATTCTTCTTCAAAACTAAAGCCGTAAGTGATTTCGTTTTCTAAAAAAATTACTGGATTTGGATCGCGAATTGCTGATTTTAATAAACCTTTTGCATCCGACGCGCTGTAGGGCGCAACTACTTTTAATCCCGGAATTGAACCATACCAAGAAGCGTAACATTGAGAATGTTGCGCACCAACTCGAGAGGCCGCGCCATTTGGACCACGAAACACGATTGGGCAACGCACTTGTCCGCCCGACATATAATTTGTTTTGGCGGCCGAATTAATGATTTGATCGATGGCCTGCATGGCAAAATTGAATGTCATAAATTCAACAATCGGTCTCAATCCGGCAAAAGCTGAACCGACCGCAAGACCCGCAAATCCATGCTCGGTAATTGGCGTATCGATTACTCTTTTAGCGCCAAATTCGGCGAGCAATCCTTGCGTTACTTTGTACGCTCCGTTATATTCAGCGACTTCTTCACCCATCACATAAATTTCGGGGTGTTTGCGCATTTCTTCCGCCATCGCTTCACGAAGTGCTTCACGAACTGTAAGTTTTCTAAGAGTCATAAATTAGTTATAAATCTCGGTTAAAAGCTCTGATTCATCAGGCTCGGGACTATTTTTTGCAAACTCAACTATTTCGTTGATTTCGTTTTTTATTTCGTCATCAATTTTTTTGATTTCATTTTCGCCGACAATTTTATTTTCAAGAATGGCGAGCCTTAATGAATCAATCGGATCTTGATCTTTTTTGCAATTAACTTCTTCTTTAGAACGATAAGTCGCCGGATCAGACATTGAGTGTCCGCGATAACGATAAGTATCCATTTCTAGAATCATCGGACCATTGCCCGCTCTTACGAAATCAACGCATTTTTGACCATCGCGAATCACTTCAAAAATATCCATACCGTTGATTTTAACGCCCGGAATATTGAAACCGATGCCTCTTTTGTGAAGCTCATCAACCGATGAAGCCCTTGAAAGAGAAGTTCCCATGGCGTAATGATTATTTTCAATAATAAATAAAACCGGCAAATTCCATAATTTTGCCATATTGAAAGCTTCGTAAACTTGACCTTGATGCGCCGCACCGTCGCCAAAATAGCAATAAGTAACATTGTTATTGCCTTTATATTTATCAGCGAAGGCAAGTCCGGCGCCAATTGGAACCGAGGCTCCAACGATACCGTGACCACCATAAAAATGTTTTTCTAAATCAAATAAATGCATCGATCCACCTTTGCCCTTCGAAGAGCCGTCTCTTCTTCCGAGCAATTCCGCCATGATTTTTTTTGGATCGGAACCAACCGAAATCATATGTCCGTGATCGCGATAAGTTGTAATAACTTTATCGCCTTTTTGCATTGTGTGATGCATGCCTGAAGCGATGGCTTCTTGACCAATATAAAGATGACAAAAACCAGCGATTAATCCCATGCCGTATAGTTGTCCAGCCTTTTCTTCGAAACGACGAATTAAGAGCATTTCGCGATAAAAACCGAGTAATTCTTCTTTCTTAAAATCTTTGATTGAATTATTTTTAATCATTTTAAAAAGTTGTTAGAATTTTTGAATTTTAAAAATATGATTTTTTAAATCTTAACGATTAGGATTGTAATTGAAATTAAATTTAAAATAAAAGTCAAATTTACGAAAATTTATATTAATTGATTGAAAAATCTTTTTTTTCGAGATAATTTATGCTTTTTAAAGTCTCGAAATCAAAATATTTTAATTTGATTTTAAAATTGGATAATCTTTCTTAATTACAGAAACTACAAAATCCATGATAACTCTAAAAACTTCCGGAAGCGTGGCGTATAACAAATAAGACACAATTGCCAACA
Source organism: uncultured Alphaproteobacteria bacterium (assembly GCA_903858915.1). GTDB lineage: Bacteria > Pseudomonadota > Alphaproteobacteria > Rickettsiales > UBA1997 > CAILUF01. Next base: position 2,672 of record CAIOKL010000006.1, read on the forward strand.
AAAAAGCCGCAAACAAACCATAAAAAATTTTGTTCATTAATTGGCCAGCTTTATCTTTTGTTGAAGTGTTGTTTGATTTTTTGATATTTCGAACC
>CAIOKL010000007.1 GCA_903858915.1 uncultured Alphaproteobacteria bacterium
ACCAGTAAAGATATGATTATTTTAAAATATTTTTATCAAATTTTAAATTCATAAAGTAAACTTTTAGTTTGATTTAATATCATTTTTAATTAAGCCAGCTTGTAAAATTTTATTAGCACAATCAAAAGCTCTTTTAAAATTTATTTCTTCGATATCGCTTCTTTTAATCCATTGAGAAACATAACCCCTTGAATATTCAAGATTATCAAACATTCCAAGCGAGCAACAAACTAAATAAGCCGTAGTTTCCGCCTCAAATTCTTTTGTTGAAATATCAAGTAATTGATTATCTACAATTTTATTTTCTTTATCATGTAATAAACAATGGGCGACTTCATGAATTAAAGTTCCAAATGGCGAATAAGATAAGGGATTAATTGCAATTTTCTTTTGATTTGGAATCGCATAACCTTGGCAATTTCCATCAATATTTTCAAATTCTATTTGTTTAATTTGAAGATTTTCTAAGGCTTGATTTATATTATAATTTGGCAAATTATTAATTTTAAATTCTTCGCCATCTGTTTGCGACAAGCCAAACCAATATTTTTTCTTGATAAAAACAGTTTTAAAAAAATCCTGTTCAAATTTTTCATTTTCTTCATTTTCAATTTTATATTTGACGGGCAAAAATAGTTCAATGGCACGGCTTCCTTTTTTAACTTGTCTGCCTAATTTTATCCAACCTTGATAAGTATTTATTGGCTCCGCTTTACCTAATTGAATTTCTGCAAGAATTGAATTAAACAAACTGTAGTTATGAAATATCTTAAAAGATTCATGAATTTTTTGGGGTTTATCATAAATTTCTGCTAAATAATCTTTAAAATTAATCGTGATTTTTTGCATAATTTCTCCTGAATTTTTTGTTAATAAGGTTGAAAACAAGCACTTGAAAAGTGCTTTGATTTCAACCTCTGCCCAGCGGCGAGCGTCAGGAGGAGCGAGCAAGTGAAACGAAGCGAGCGAATGGACATTTTTTGAAGTCACCGCAAACAATGAGTGAAACGAATTGTTAAGGGCAAGGTGGAGAAAATTTGAAGCTCGGTTCTCGAATTATTAGCAAATCTTGGTAAGAAATTTTTCTTCAATAATTTAAAATAAAAAACTTTAAAAATTTGTTACTTAGATTTGCTTATAATGAAGAGAAGTGGTGCGGCTGCAAAATTTTACTACCTTGACTTCAAATAAATGGCTGACGCAATAAAAAAATAGATAAGAAAAGATTGGTTTTTCTTAAAAGAAAAACTCAATTTGGCTATGCCAACTTTCGATTAAAAAAATTACCAAATTCAATTTTAGATCAAATTATAACAAGATATTTTTGAGATAAAAATTATTAAAAAATGAAGTCGTATGTCCATACGGCGAGGCTTTTTAAGGATTTTTATCCAGAAATATGAAGTTAGAATTTGATTTAAAATTAGGATTTGGTATAAGATTAAGTTGGCACTTTTTTAACACCACTTTTTTTTAATTAATTCAAAAACATTTTAAAAAGTTCATTATAATCGCCTTTATCAGCTTGGCGGAGGGCTTCTACATATTTTTTTCTTAACTCTGTGGTTGAATCAATTTCATTAGCTCGCCAATTGATTTTTTTAATATTATTTTTGGAATCCGAATATTTTTTGATAATACAATCGCAAACCAGTCGGGCGTGCCTTCCATTGCCATTTGAGAATAAATGAATTTTAACTAATTTATGATGAAAAATTAAAGCGATTTGTTGAATCGAATAAATATTATTTTCGAGCCAATATTGCGAATCATCGCATAATTTTTTTAATTCCACTCTGATTTGCGTATAATCACAACCAATATTTTTATCGCTTTTTCTCAACTCCCCAGCCCATTTCCAGACTTTACCAAACATTTTTTTATGAAGTAAAAGCAAAAAATCAATATCAAATATTTCATAATAATTAAGCACTCTTTTATTTAACGCCCATCTTCTTCCGTCAATAATATTTTCATGCTCCCAGATGTTCAATTCGTTAAGGTTGTTGATTGAAGGAATTAATCCTAATTTATCATCTTCATCAATCAATGTTTGCCCAAATTGAGAAAAATTAATTTTCATCATTTCTCCATAAATTTTTATTTAAATTTTCAGCAAAATCTTTGGTTAATAATTTTACAGAATTTTCGGAATTTTCAATTTTTTGGTCTTCAAGTTCCATAGTTTTATTAACCTCTTTTATTATCAATCTAGCTTTAAATTCCGCCCGCTTTTTAATAATTTTTTGCAATGAACGCTCACGGGGAATAATCGCATAATGCAATTCGCAATCAATTGCCTCGGCTAATCTTCTTAAAGATTTTAAGGAAATTGTTTCAAAAGCTTCGTTATTTTCTAGTTGATTAACGCTTTGCTCGGAAATATTTAATTTATTGGCAACAAAAGCCAAAGGCATTGATAATGCTTGCCTTATAGTTTTAATCCAGCCATTCTTAGGCTTGGTTTCAAAGCACATTTTTTTAAAATGATTATCTAAATTTTGTAATTGTATTTGTTTTAATCTTTTGGTCATAAATCAGTTTATAACTTTAATAATAAAGAATCATTTTCATATTATAACTTTATTTTGCAAGTATTATTTTAAGTTATAATATGAAATAATTGGTTTTTTTGTGGTGTTTTTTAAATTAATTTACATTATTTAAAGTTCCGCTTCAAATTCGCAACAATTGTTTAATATCAAGCATCTACGAATCTGGAAACCAAGTTTTAAATCTGCAAATTCACTCAAATCTTCATGTTTAATTTCTTTATTTAATTGCTCGCAATTAAAATTTTTAAAATAGAATTTTCTTATTTTAAAAAATTTAGCACCAAATTTTTTAATAATTTTTCTCAATTCATTTTCAACATTTTCTAAATCTTCAGTTCCAAAACTATAAATAAGAGTTGATGGAGGTTGCCCAATGACACCAAACCTATCGGCGGCATCGCTAGATTGAATTGAAAATAAAAATTTTCCCTCAATATCTCCAGAGTAATATCTTCCCATAAAAAACCTCCTTATCTTTTTCTAAAATTAATAACATCATCGAGAGAAGTGTTTGAATTCCAAAATTTATCTCTCTCAACTTTTAAACTAGAAATTGATGGGTGCCTTATGCTTTTTAATTCTTTTAAACTAAAATAACCCAACTCTGCCATTTCATCATCGCCTAAATTGGCAAATCCGAAAAACAATTTTTCAACTGGATCATATTCAGTGGCATACCAAGAAGCACTCGAGCCCGGTAAGAAAAATTTAACAATCACTTTAATTTGATTATTTTCTTTTTCGCAATTTGTATAAATTGGCGGTAATTTTTTTAATATTTCTTTTGTAAGAAGTAACATAATTTCTCCTGAATTTTTTGTTAATAAGGTTGAAAACAAGCACTTGAAAAGTGCTTTGATTTCAACCTCTGCCCAGCGGCGAGCGTCAGGAGGAGCGAGCAAGTGAAACGAAGCGA
>CAIOKL010000008.1 GCA_903858915.1 uncultured Alphaproteobacteria bacterium
TAATAATATATTCATTGGCTTTGATTACTTCGATAACTTCGAATGCAAATGCTGGTGGATATTCAACTTCTCTTTACTCGACTTCGGGTCTTGGGAATGCTTATTCCGGTTCGGCAACTGGTTCTCATGATGTGAGTGATATTTTTTTCAATCCGGCGGTGACCGCAGGAAAAGATAAAAATGAAATTATCACTTCATTGAGTTATTTAAGATTGGCAATTGATCCAGATAATATTTCTACAAATTTTGTTGCTGGTAAAAGAAGCGGAACCGAATCAAGAAATGTTGGAACGCAAAAATTAATTCCCGCTCTTTATTTTTCTTCTCCACTAAATAATAAAACGGCATTTAATTTAGCAATTACTTCGCCATTTGGCTTGGAAACTAAATATAATAATAACTGGTCGGGAAGATTTCGCGCTTTAAATAGCTCAATTTCAACTTTAAATATTAATCCATCTTTTTCCTACAAATTAACCGATGATTTATCATTCGGTGCTGGGGCGATGGCACAATATTATAAAGCAAATCTTACTAAAGAAGTTTTCACTTCGGCTACAACTACCGGGCTTGGAACCGTTGCTGGCTCTGATTGGGGATATGGTTATAATTTGGGTCTTAAATATGATATTTCTAAAGATTTAAAAGTCGGTTTGGGATATCGCTCTAAAATTGACTATAAATTAAAAGGCAATGTTGATGTTAACGATAATTTGTTAGCTTCAAAATTTAAATCTAAAACTACCACTCCTGAATCAATGTCAATCGGCGTTGCATATAATGTTAACTCTGATTTACAAATCGTTGCTGATTCATTGTGGACTAGATGGTCTAGACTTAAAAACCTTGATGTTGTAGCTCAAAATGCTATGTTAAGTAGTTCGACTAAATTCAATTGGAATGATTCATTCCTTCATTCGGTCGGCGCTAATTATGCTTTAAATAAAAATAGTTTATTGCGCACTGGTTTTGCTTTCGAAAAAGAGGCAATGAATGACAGAAATCGTGAGCCAATAGTTCCGAGTTCTGACAAATATTGGATCACTGCCGGCTTGAATCAAAAGCTTGGCGATGGTTTCGAAATCGATTTAGCTTATGTCCATCAAATCTATAAAACTGCAAAAATTAATATTGCGGATTATGGAGATAAGGGGCTTCAAGGTAGCGTCACTGGAAAATACAAAACTTCAGTCGATGTTGTTTCTGTAGCATTAAAAAAACAATTTTAATTGATTATGAAGCTTGAAGAAAAAAACACTGGACTTATTTCGCATAGTAAAAATTTAATAAGTTCAAATTTTATATTAAGTTCGGCGGATGCGTGGAATGTTGATAAAGAAAAGCGCTTTAATCTTGAAAAATTAAACGCTTCATTCCGCCAATCGGTGCCGATTCTTGATTTTCTCGATTGGAAAATTACTTCAGTCGAAAGAGGTTTTACAGAAACAGTTTTGCCGTTGAATGTGCAATCTTCTAACCAACATATTACTCATCAAGCGGCGTTAATGCTTTTATCGGCGGATTACACCGGAGGACTGGCTCTGGCAAGTCTTTTTCATCTTGCGCCAGTTGTGGGTTTTTGGGAAGTTGAGGATGAATATGCGGTTTATATGTGGGGTGCAAAATCCAGTATAAAATGGCGTCATCCAAGTACTTCTGACTTGGTTTGTCGCTCTTATATTCCGGATAGTTCTCGCGAAATTTTGGTTAAAAGAATGAACGCAAGTAAAAAAGTTGTTTTTACTGCGAAAGTCGAAATGTTCAACGGTTCAAAACTAGTGGCTGATTGCGATTTCACTTATTGGGCTCAAGATATTCATAGCTTAAGAAAAAAGGCTCTTGATCCCGATAAAATTGAAATTCTTTACGAGCATAAATTGAAAACTACCGCAAAATTAATTGCCGGATTTAGAGCTTTGGAACAGCAAGAATCTAACTCAAGAATTGATGATCCTTACGCATCAATTATTGCTGGTCGTCATGGCATTACGCTTGCGCAAAGATTCAAAAAAAATACTCCGCAAGTTCAAGATATGGTTGTTGCCAGATCAAGACATCTTGATCAAGCAATTTTAAATTTTATCAAGGATAAAGAAGAGTTTAATGTCGTTAATATTGGTTCAGGATATGACGATCGATTCATAAGAATTGATTTAAGTAAAGGCAATATTTACGATCTCGATTTGCCGACAATGTTAAAAGATCGCGAGAAAATTTTTAATATATCTGAAAATAAAAATGTCAAACTTGTGGCGATTGATTTAATTACTCAATCAATCGAAGAAGTTTTGCTCGAAAAAAATCTTGGCTTTAACAAAGATCTTCCAACTTTCTTTATTTGGGAAGGTGGATCGATGTATTTTGGTCCAAAAGAAATCGACAAAATATTTACATCATTTTCAAATTTATTAAATGAAAATAATCTATTGTGGTTTGATTATGTCTCTTCAGACATAATTCTCGGTAACACCGGAATTAAGGAAATAGAGTTGTTTATGACTTCAATGAGAATAATGGGCGAGGCCTTTATTAACGGCTTTAAAGACATTAATCTTTTTGCAGAGAAATATAATCTCAAAGTTTTAAATAATGAAGCTTCGGCAAAGGTTCTTAATTTAAAAGATCCACATTTTAATTATTATAGTTTTTGTATATTATCAAAAAATTAAAACATGTTAAAAAATAGCTTTCAAAGAATCGTTCAATTTTTAAATGAAGATTTTAATCGAAGTCAATATAACATGTTTTGGGGAGCCTTACTATCACTAGTTGGGCATCCCCTTTATTGGTTTATATCATATTATGTAATTCATGAAAAATATGACAGTGTATTTTTCAGATTTAGCTCTAGCGCAAGCTCTCTATTCATTATATTTCTACTATATTTAACTAATAGATTTGTAAAAATTAAGCCATTTGTTACCATTTTTTGGTATTTTTGGGTAATGTGGATTTTGCCTATCACATTTACATACATAATGTTTCTTAACGATGTATCGAAATTGTGGTTGGTGGCAGAAACGATAATGGTATTTTTGGTAATTTTATTCATTTCAAACATCGTTTTGATTTTACTAATCTTGTCTTTCGGTGTATTTTTTGGCTTTTTGTTTTTTGAATTATATAGCTTAATCGAATTAAAAACCACTTTCATTGAGATACTCAGAATAGGCACCTTGATGCCTTTGGCGCTTTTATCGGGAACGCTCTTTTTATCGAAAGCGAAAGAGGGTGATTTTGAAAAGCGCAAAGGAAATTTTATCAGATCTTTAGCCGGATCAATCGCCCATGAGCTTAGAAATCCGCTCAACAGCATCAATGCTGTAGCCATGCAAATTGAAAGTTTTGCACATCAAATTAAAAGAAATTTAATACATAAAGAAGATATAAAATTTCTTGAAAATTCCATTAATAATAAAGAATTAATTGAAAAAATTGCCAATAATTCTGAAATTTCTGAGAATGAAAAGAAAGTGCTTTCCGACCATGTTTTATCAATATCTCAATCAATAAAAGAAGCCAATAATATTATTGATTTAGTTCTGAGTGATATGAGTGAAAAATCAATTGATGAATCGGAATTTGTTTATTTAAAACCGCAAGAAATAGTTGAAATAATTCAAAAATATTATCAAAATTTAGGTTCAAATCTTTCTAAAATTATTTTTGATTTGCCTGATGATAAAAATTTCAAGAATTTTTATTTCAAAACCATGCTTGAAAGATTTTATTTTATATTTAATAATCTCATCAAGAACTCTCTTTATTACTCCGCAAGCTTCCCAGACTTAAATATAAGAATCGGTTTTGATCAGAAAAAAATTAATGGCAAAATTTTTAATGTTGTTTATTTCCTTGATAATGGTCCCGGAATTAGTCCGGATAAAATGGACAAATTATTTAAAGATTTTTCAACATTTAGTAAAAAAGGCGGAACCGGTTTAGGCCTAGCTTTTTGTAAAAAAAATATGAAAATTTTTGATGGCGATATTATTTGCGAATCAAAATATGGAGAGGGCAAGCAAGGCTGGACAAAATTTTCGCTATTATTTCCTTTTCCAAGCGAGGAAGATATAATTCAAACCAATTTAAATTCGCAAAAGAAAAAAATTCTCTTAGTTGATGATCATAAAATTAATATAATTGCCTTGAAAACTAAAATCGAAAAATGCTTGCCATTGATGATTTGCGATGTTGCAAATGGTGGTCGAGAAGCTATCACTAAGGCTGAAAAAAATAATTACCATCTCATTGTTATGGATATTCAAATGCCCGATATTGATGGCATCGAGGCTAGTCAAAAAAAAAAAAAAAAA
>CAIOKL010000009.1 GCA_903858915.1 uncultured Alphaproteobacteria bacterium
CGACGCAATCCCCGGGGCAAGTCGTCTTCGAAATCAAAATGAAATTTTGATTGAGAAAAGCGACGAAGCCAAGCGACGCGGTCCCAGTCGCGGAGTCGTCTTCGAAATCAAAATTTATTTTGATTGAGAAAAGCGACGAAGGTTACTTCGCGTTTAAAAAATAGCCTAAACGGCTATTTTTAGCGAATAACGGGATCAGGAACGAAGTGACGCAATCCCAGTCGCGAATCTTTTTCGAAGAAAAAGATGAAACATTTATCAACAAGGAAAATCTAAAAAAACCCAAAATCTCATTGCGAACGCTTAGCCAAATAATTTTATTAAAACGGAATAAAAACTCGCACCAAAAGACCGCCATATTTTTGAGAATCATCTAAAGAAATTCTACCGCCATGCGAAGTGATGGCGTCAAGTGCAATCGCCATTCCAAGCCCCGAACCAACCGACTCGTTGACCTTATCAAGATTGCGCGAATTGTCGATGCGATAAAATGGCTTAAAAACATTTTGTCGTTCTTTTTTTGGAATTCCCGGACCATCATCTTCAATTTCAATAATAAAATTATTTTGTGAAAGATAAGTGTTTAAATAAACTTTTTGTGCATGATTTAAGCCATTATTGATAAGGTTTTTCAGCGCGCGGTTGAGTGCTAATTTTTTTATCGGAATTTCAAAATTATTATCTATTTTTGTTTCATAATTTATGATATGATTCATTTTTAAATAATAGCTGATAATTTTTTCGTTTAAAAATTTATTAATTTTGGTAATATTTGTTTTTTCTTTATCGTCTCCGCGGGCAAAATCTAAATATTCATTTACCAATTTTTCCATATCATGAACATCGCTTTTTAAATCATCAATTTCAGAGCTTTGTTTCAACATTTCAAGTTGCAATTTCATGCGCGTAAGCGGAGTGCGTAAATCATGCGAAACCGCCGAAAGCATATCGGTCCTTTGCGAAATTTGACGCATCACGCGCTCTTTCATTTTGATAAAAGAAATCGTTAGTGAACGAATTTCTTGCGAACCGCTCGGGCGAAGGTTTGAAACATCTTGCCCTCTTCCAAATTTTTCCGCCAAATCGCTTAAATTTTTTAAAACTCTGATTTGATTTCTAAAAAAAATAATCGAAACCAACGAAGTTAAAATTGTGGTGAGAATCATCCAAAAAGTAAAAACATAAGAACTCGAACTGGTGATTTTTTTAATCGGAATATCGAATGCCAGAATGCCTCGCCCCGATTGAACTTTCACGGTTATCATATCGGTATTTTCATGATCTTCAAAAATTTGATAGGGCTTTAAGCCATTATTTTCAAGCTCGGACTTAAAGCGATTGTAAGGGTCGATAATCGGATTAACATATTTATAAAATTTGCTTTTGTGCCAATCGCTATCGGCAATTTTTTTAGTTTTCAACCAACGATTATGTTCAAAAGAAAATTTCATTCCGGTGTTGTCGGAAAGCTCTTTGAGCAAAGATTTATATCCCGGTTTATTCACAGAATTTTTGACAAAAACCATTTCGGCAATAACGCTTCGCGCCATGTGTTTCGTAATTACATCAAGATGCGTATAATAAAAAACATAAATCGAAACAAGTTGCACAATAAGCGCCGAAACAATGATAATCATCATTGAACGACCGAATAAAGATCTGGGGATAAATTTTTTCAACCTTTGCATTTGTGAAAATTGGTTTTATAATTTTAAAAAATGACTTCTAATAATTTTTAAAAAACATGGAAAATAAAATTACCGCGAGCAATGTTAATCTTTACTATGGACAAAAACAAGCTTTGTTTGGCGTAAATATTAATTTCAAAGAAAAATCGGTTACCGCCTTGATTGGTCCATCGGGATGCGGTAAATCATCTTTTTTACGATGCTTAAATCGCATGAATGACACTATTTTAAATTGTAAAATTGATGGAGAAATTTTACTAGATGGTAAAAATATTTATCACGACGACCTTGACTTGGTTCTTCTTCGCGCAAGGGTTGGCATGGTTTTTCAAAAACCCAACCCCTTCCCTAAAACCATTTATGAAAATGTCGCTTACGGTCCAAAAATTCATGGACTTTTTCAAAAAAAATCTGAGCTTGATAACATCGTCGAAGAAAGCCTAGCTAAGGCGGGACTGTGGAACGAAATCAAAGATCGTCTTCACGATCAGGCCAGTGCTTTATCGGGCGGACAACAACAAAGATTATGCATTGCGCGCACCATCGCCATCGAACCCGAAATTATTTTGATGGACGAACCGTGTTCTGCCCTTGACCCGATTGCCACCGCCAAAATCGAAGAATTAATCGACGAACTCAAAGAAAATTTTACGATTATTATCGTGACCCACTCGATGCAACAAGCGGCGCGAGTTTCCGACATGACGGCATTTTTTAATATGGGAAAAATTGTTGAATATGGCACTACCGACAAAATTTTCACTAACCCGGTAAATCAACAGACTCAAGATTATATCACGGGTCGCTTTGGTTAATTTTAAAAAATAATAATGTTTGGTTTTTCTTTAGCGGAACTATTTTTAGTTTTATTGGCAATTCTTATTTTTATTAAACCGCAAGACCTCCCGGAGATCGCGCGCTTTATCGGCAAGGCGATTTACCACGGCAAAAGACTTTATCAAAAACTCAAAAATTCTTTGACGGAATTGGAAAAAGAATTTGAACTCGATAGCCTTCGGCATGAAGTAAATCAAGCCATCGCTTCGGAAAAATTAAAACATGAAGATGTTGGCGAAGAAGATTCGACGATAATCGTTGATATGTATGGCAATGAACATCGGGTGAGTAATATCAAAGAAATTCGTAGCGATTTAGATGATGAAAAAATTAAAAAAGAGGTCGAAGAAAGCAACGCTCTGAATAAGTCGAAGCTTGATCGAGAAAGTGAAAATGATGGCGCGAAACAGAGTTAAATATTTTATAAATTAATTTCTCTTTTCTGGAAAAAGAGATTTGATTATCATATATGGTAGCCCAAGAATGTTGATGGTTGTAGTCGTAAGCAATGCAATAACTACACTACTTTCTAATTTTCCCTCGTTCAGAACCAAAAGAAGCAATATATAAGCTATAAAAATTAGATAAATAGAAACAACCCACTTAACCCAAACGCAAATACCTTTTTTAAGTTTAAGTTCGCTTTCCGTAATTTTATTTAATAATTCCTTTGCACGCAAATCTTCGTCTTTCAACTCGCTTGGATTCGCAAAATCTTTTGCTTGAGGTCTCGATAATATTTTTTGTTTATAATTTGATGATAAAACTTTATCAATAATATTTTTATCTTTCATCTATTGAGCAGATTTAATATATTTTTCAATTGCTACATGAGCTCTTTTTACAATTTTATCATCTTCCATCGGAAAATTTTCTCCTTGAGCATAAGCAAGAGACCAAGGAGTATTATTATCTTCATGCGTAATCCTACTCAAATCCCAACCATCACGATCTTTATAGATTTCCCAGATGGCACCAACAACTTTCAAAGTATCTTCATCCTCCTTACTGATTGCTGGATAAGACATTTCATCATTTTCTTTAGATAATTCAAAATCTATAGAATATTGTTGAATTGGCGAATTGCCAAATCTTTTGAACTCATGATAAATCGACGGAACCACTGGACCGTAGCGCCAAGCTTCCACCCTTTCTGTGAAGAGTTTTTTTTCAAAAATCGCAAGATACCAAGCGTAAGAAAAATAAACCAATTTTATTAACTTCATTGGCGTCATATCTTTGACGCCATCTTTCTTGGCTTTTGAAAGGAAATAATTTGCTATATGGGCTGGTAAATATGTGTATTTCATTTTTAATATCTTTTTATTTTGGTGTTATTTTAAGATTAGTTATGAATTTTTATTCAAGAATAACTAATGTAATTTTGTGATTAACATTATATTAATTGCAAAAATATTCTGTCAATAGTTTATTTTTAAACAAAATTAAATTTGCTAAAGCAAATTTAGCTTTTAAGTTGAATCGCTTCACGGCGAGTAAATCGCCGTATTCGCGATGAGATTTTGGATTTTGGCTTCGAGTTTTTATTATCTCACGAACTACCCCCCAAATCAAAAACAAAACCAACATTAATTGACCGCGAAACATTGTTAATCAAGGGTTTATAGGGCGCTTCGCGATATCTTCTTTGTTTAAAATTATGGCGAATTTCGAAAGATAATTTTTGATTCAAACGATAAATCAAACTGGTTTTAAATTCATTGTCCAAGCTGTAGCGATCAATAAAAAAATAACTCCGTTGATTGAGCGTAAAATTCTCCAAAAATTTATAATTCAAGCGAGTTGAAATAATATAATCAATTTCGCTTCCTAGTTCTTTCATAACATGGTTTGAAGTGCTTAAATCGACTTCCAATTTATCTTTGAAAAAAATATATCCAAAACCGCCCGCCGTTCGACTGTCGTAGTAAAAACTCGACATATCGTCGTAAATTGTGCGATGATAAAAAACTCCATAAAAATTACTCGCTAAAATTCGCGCCTTGCTGGCAAAAGTTGCGTCATATAATTCAGAAGTTTTTATATCAAATTGTTTTTTCTTGCCACTACCAACATCGGCATATTTTACTTCGTGATCAAAATTTAATTCGTGAATAAAATTATTACTTTGATAAAGATAGCGCGAAGTCGCTTGATAATTTCGCGAATTATTATCGGAAGAATAATTGCCCGTTAATGACAAATATTGTTTGGCTCGACTGCCTTTGTAAAATTTTTTTGTCCTCGGCGCGATAATGGCTTCGCGGGTTGAGCGCGTTTCGATTGCTAAAGAATTTTTGGCATTAAAGAAAATGCACAAAAAGAATAATGCTGAAAAAACTAGCTTGGAGATAATTGACATTTGGGTTTAGAATTAGTGGTGTTGATATTGGGTTTTTAGGTTTTTAGTGGTGTAAAATTAAATTAGCGAGGATTGCTTGGCGCTACTGGCGCAACAACTGGTGAATTTTGTACTGGAGCTGGTACATTTTCAGTTGGAGCTGGAGCTACGGGTTGCATAACCTGAGGAGCGTTTGGATCAACATTATCAAGAGCTGGAGCGCTTGGATCGACAACCTCTTCAGCAGAAATACCAATTTCGCTATTTTCGTTTGATAGGTCAGGCAACTCGACCTCTTGCTCGTCTTGAGTTTCCAACCAACTCATGTGAGTTTTAACGGATTCAGAATATTTTACTCCCAAGAAAAAAGAAAATATTATTAGGGCAATTATAACGATTACTTCAACAGTTTTAATCATAAAAAAATTATTTAGTTAAGGTTTAAGATTATTTTAAAATAAAATTCATTTAATTTAATGGCAAATGTTTTTTTTAGTTTTTGAAAAATACTACAAAATATTTAAAATTGGATGCTCGATAAAACGACGCAAAGATTTTAAAAATTCAGCACCAATTGCGCCATCGACAACGCGATGATCGCATGATAGAGTAACATTCATCATATGTCCAATTTTAATTTGACCATGTTCAACTATCGGTTTTTCAACCGCGCGAGACACTGCCAAAATACAACTTTGCGGAGGATTTACAATTGCCGAAAAATTATCGATTCCAAACATTCCTAAATTTGAAATACTAAAAGTTCCGCCTTGAAATTCTTCAGGCGCAAGCTTGCCTTCGCGAGCTTTTTTAGCGAGTTGTTTTGATTCTTTGGAAATTGCTTGAATTGATTTTTGATCAGCATTTTTAATAATTGGAGTTATTAGCCCGCCATCAATCGCCACCGCCATTGAAATATCAATATTATTATAAATTAAAATTGCCTCATCGGTCCAAGAAGAATTGGCTTCCGGAACTTTTTTCAAGGCCATCGCCGTGGCTTTAATTATCAAATCATTGACTGAAATTTTATAAGACGGATTACCGCTTTCATCGAGCTCGGCAACTTCATTTAAAGCGTGCCTTAACTCGTTTAATTTATCAATTTTGAACTCGCAAGATAAATAAAAATGCGGGACGGTTTGTTTAGATTCCAAAAGTCTTTTAGCAATTACTTTGCGGACATTATTATTTTTGACCGCATAAAATTCTTGCGGATTGCGATGAACAACGCCTTGACGCGAACCGCCATTTTTTACAAATCCCAAAACATCGTCTTTGATAATTCTGCCTCGTGGTCCCGAGCCAGCAATTTGCGATAAAACAACGCCCTCTTCCTTGGCAATTCTTTTGGCAAGTGGACTAGCTTTTACGATATTTGAATCGTTGGAATTGCTTAAATTTTTTGATGCGCTTATAGAATTATCAAGTATTGGGGCTGATTTTTTTTCTTCAATTATTTTAGTTTCTTCAACTTTTTTGACAGCATTTGCCGACGCATAATTTTCGAGAGCTTTTTTATCTTCTCCATCCTCTAAAATCAAGGCAATACAACTATTAACCGCCACATTTTCGGTGCCTTCGGCGACTAAAATTTTCCCCAAAGTTCCTTCGTCAACCGCTTCAACTTCCATGGTTGCTTTATCGGTTTCGATTTCGGCGATAACTTCGCCGGCTTTGATTTTATCACCTTCTTTTTTTACCCACTTTGCAAGATTGCCTTCTTTCATTGTCGGCGAAAGCGCGGGCATTAATATTTCAATTGGCATTTGTAATTTATTTGATTAATTTTTGAATAAAACTTCGCTAAAATAATATTTTTAAGCAACTAAAAGTCTAGTTTTATTTAGATTTATAAAATGAAAAGGTTTTAACCGCAAAAAAAATCCAAAAAACCCAAATCTCATCGCGGATGTCGCGATTCACTCGCGACGGAGCGATTAAAATTCTTCCTAAATTTGCGTTAGCAAATTTAATGCGTAGCAGATCATGAGCGAAGCGAAGCAATCCCCGTCGCGGAGTCGTCTTCGAAATCAAAATGTAATTTTGATTTCGAAAAGCGACGACGCCAAGGCGACGCGGTCCCCATTCCGCTTAGCGCATGCTTTCCGAACTGATAGGCGAAAACATGTTGTTAATTTTGAGTTGGTTTATGGAAATAATGCGGTGTTTTAAAGAGTTAAAGTCAGGATTTTTTAAATGCGGATTCCCGCTTTGGATTCATTTGTTTTTTTACTGGATTTTCAAAGCCTAAAAATTTTTTCTTTTCTATTGATAACCTATCAAACAAGTCTTGATCAAAAACATCATACATTATTTTCTTTTGGGCTTCATATTTAATTTTATCAAGTTTATTCATGAAGCGACCTAAATTATCAGCACATTTATAAACATCATTGTAACCTCTTTTTTTGCTCTCAAAACTTTGTAATAGTTTTGAGAGCGTTATGTTATTCTTAACAGCATAATCAAAACTTAGCTCCTTACAAAACTCATCCTCTATTTCCTTACATTTTTTTGGATCAATATTTTTACCATATTTGCCATCTTTTCCTCTGTATATTTCCATACCAAGAAATGTTACAGAATCAACTGGATGTAAAATTTTTGTTTTTGATTTATCATCAGATAAAGAGGGAATCGTTAATCTTATCTCTTTTAATTCCTTCTCAATGATATTTTTCATTTCTTCACACTCTTTTTTTGAACTTGCAAATGCGATAATATCGTCCGCATATCTGATAACTCTATTATCACCGATTTCTTTACGAATCACCTTGTCAAACTTTCGTAAAAAAAAACTTGATAGTATAGGTGATAATGGCATTCCTTGTCGTATTCCGACACCTCTTTTTATGTCATTATCCTTTAAAAGTTTTTTATTTTTCTCGGATTGTTCACATTCGCAATTTATAGCTTTCTCAACGACTCTTATTAGTATTGGAAGATTACTAAACCTTGAATTAAATTCCTTGATAAGAATTTTTCTGTCTATTTTGTCAAAAAAAGATTGTATATCTGTTTTGAGAACCCACGGAAAATTTTGTCTTATTTCTACTGCTTTTTTTAAAGCATCCTCCACACCTGAGTTTGGTCTCACTAGATTTCCAAGTCCATAAACAATTGGATTGTTTTCCAACTCTAACTGCTTGCTAAGATATTGTTTATTTGTGGATTTATCTTTTGTTAAAAGTCTGACAGCAACTCTTTGCACTAATCTATCAGCGACAGTAGGAATACAAATAATACGCATCTTGCCATTTCCTTTGGAAATGGGAACAACTTTAAGTTCTCGAAAACCAAAGCTATCCGAATAAATAGCTTTATAAATTCTATACAAATTTGCATCTAGGTCTGCACCAAACTGGCTTGGCGATATATCATCAATTCCTGCTAATTTTTTATCTCTGGAAAGTTTCCACTCCGTTCTTAATGCTTTTATGGAAAAATGACGATCTTGCTTCTCTTTATTTCTTTTCATGACCAGACTTATCAATTGCCACCCAATCTAGTCATGAAGAATGCTTCGTCTAAACACTTGGTTAATATTTTAAGTTTTACAACTTTATTACCCCTGCAATTTTTAAGCTCTCGCTTATCGCTTGCTTGTGTATTTCGAATCGGATCGCAATTGCTTTCCATTTGCAAATTACTTTCCAAAATTCCGACTTTTGTTCTTTTATAATTTTCTTGAGTTTCCAACTTTTGGATGGAAAAACCCACTTTTATAATATATCGGCGCGCCTTTAAAATCAAGTGTTTTCTTAATTTTTCTTGCACTCCTTCCGCCCAGTCCTTCCCCTTAAATTTACTCCTAACCCAATTGATAATTTTGAGTGGATGGGTTGTTAGAATTACTCTTGCTTTCATCTTCCATTTTCTCCTTAAAATTAATATTTCTAAGTCTAAACACTTGGTTAATATTTTAAGTTTTACAACTTTATTACCCCTGCAATTTTTCAGCTCTCGCTTATCGCTTGCTTGTGTATTTGGAATCGGATCGCAATTGCTTTTCTTCTGCGGACTTCTTTTAAAGTTTACGAAGGGGAGCAGATTCTTAAAATCATAAGTTGGAAATTAAAAACTTCAAGTTGTTTATAATGCATCCAGAAAACTAGTCCAAATTTCTACCTTATTAACTGTAAAATATTAAGAAGTTTATCTTAAAAACTACAATTCTGCAAATAAAACAAGAATACAATTAATGAATTTTGTAGAGTTTTATAGCTATCAAAAACTTCATCAATCTTTGAAATATAAAACTCCTGCTAAAGTTTATTTTGCAAAAAAATTGAGAATTAAATTCACGCGAATTAATGTGTTGGTGTTTAAAAGATTTCGATAAGCAAAGAGTTTTAATAATTAAATTAAAAATGTAATGAATATGGATTTTCTAAATTACTTACTTCCGACCTTAAATGATATTACAAAGCAGTATCAGTATTTACTTTCAGCGATAGGGTCTTTGGCAACTGTTTTTGCGGTTTATTTAGCCTTGAGAAAGCCTAACCCTAGAATTCAAGTAGAGTTTATATTTGATACAAAAAATAAGCTTATAGATTCCAACCAACAGTTTGAAGCTCATATTATTTGTGCAGAGATTATAAATTTAGACTCAATGCCAATTGAAGTTCAGCTAAATTCTTTCAGAGGTCAGGATAAACAGATTTTGTGTCCAATCGACTATATTGATGAATCAGGTTACCCACACCCCGCCGAAGATCTGGTGAGAGATTACTATATTGATAGAATATCTTATTCGTGGAACCCGCTTGAAAATGAAATGAAAAAATATCCATTTTTAATAAAAGCTGGCGAGTCAAAGAAATTTTATCTTTTTGGAGAAAATGAGTTTATGAATAAGTTTCTTAAGGTTGGATTTTGTAATAAAATTCTGATAAAGATGAATTTGTTTTTTTTGATTTATCGGCCAAAAGTTATTATTTATAATAAGTTTGTTTATAGGGTGGGTCTAAGCAAAAATCTCAAAAGCAAAATTAAGAAAAAAATAATTAAATAAAAGAAGGTTTTTCGCTAGAAATGCAAATCCAAAGTTGTTTCGAATATGCTATAAACAAGGAGCTTAAAAGACGATTTCTTAATTTATAAATTTAGGAGCTCAAAACAAGATCAAGAAATTATTTTTTTGAATTTTTTCATTTCAACTTTCTACATAATATTAAACTCGTTGTCGCTGTTAGTTTTTGACCCCTCACGGCTCAAGATTTGCAACTTCCGTTGCAATCTTTCGCCCGCTCTCCCCCAAGGGGAGAGCTATAGCCCGAAGCTTCTCCGAGTTTTTATTATCCAATACCAAGTTAATTTAATTCTGATTCTTCTATAAAAAATATTTCTTTTGCATTTGTGTTTA
>CAIOKL010000010.1 GCA_903858915.1 uncultured Alphaproteobacteria bacterium
ATTTAAAATAAAAACATTTAACCATGCTACACCAATGCAATCAATTCATAACAGCACTAGATAGATGAGAAACCCCCCTCCTCCTCGTAAAAAAATATTTGCAACATTACTTGACGCTATTTCTTCAATTATGGAAGCCGCTCAAAGAGCTGTTCCGAATAGATTCTCGACCACATCAAAACCCCAACATGATCCAAGAGCCCCTGTAATTTCAGCCTCTTTAGTTCTGGGACCACCAAAAATAAATACATTGCTTATTGAAAATGGAGATCCGAAACAAAATCCAAATATCCCAAGCTCAACCCACTCTTCAGAAGTTGGAAACCAAGAAGCTCCAAAAGAATTAATTCTCCCTCAATTTAGTGATCAGGGAGAATTATCGCCTCGCATTCCCAGCGGATATCCTTCTCAGCTTTCTCTTGCAGGCGAAGCTCTTTTTCCTAATAGACCTTTAGCGAGTCAATTGTTGAACCCTTCTGATTCAACAAATAATAAACAAGTTGCAAATGCTAACGAGACACAGACTATTTCTTTTCGACAGCAAGTACCACTTTTACCGAATTCTTCCGATAGAAAGAAAGCTCCTCGTCAAAGACGCGGGAAATTAAACCCACTAAGCGAAGAAGAAATTCCTTTAACTCCAACAACCGCTACTGCTTCGGCTGCATTGGTTTTTGCGCATACTGCTCAACCTGCTCCGTCAAAAGATACGACTCCACAACAAATCGAGGAAACTAAGAAAGAAGCAGTTACACCCCAGCCCCTTATAAATTCACCTCGAGAAATTTCAACTCAAACGGAAGAAATTTTACCTCAAAAGGAAGAAGAGGTAAAAGATGAGCCTGGTTTTGACTTACTTAAAATTTATGAAGGCCTCGGTGAAAGTCTTCTAGGTGCGCTTAAAGATGCCACCACCTTTCTTTCACCTGTCAACGCTATTAATCCTTTCGAAGAAATCATTGATGAACTAATGAAGCAAAGGAATAATCAACGACAATCATCAATTGCACCAACAGAACAAACGGCGCCTAAGAAACCTGATTCACCAACAAAAGTTTTTTTAGATATTCTTTATGATTTAGAGCGGTATGCGTTTGTTGATAACCCTCGCTTTTTTACTACGCCCCAAAAGGATAGCGGAGATGACTCGGTCAATGTCATAACAAGTATTCCCGTTAATATAAATGAAGATCCGCCAATTTTTTGTGGAATTGGAATAAGAAAAAAACTTGAAACAATAACGGAAGAAGGACAAGAAAAAATGGTTTTAACAGTAACTGAAATTTTTGAAGGCTCGACTTTTTCCAATATTGGAATAGGCTCAAGAATTACGATCATTTATTGTAGTTTAAAGAGCAATGGTGAAGATAAATTTCACTCAATAAAAGAAATTTTTGATGCTTGCATTAAAAAAGATGATACTCCTCAAGAAACGGAGAAGGCGTTTAACAAAAAAATTTCTCAGATTTTTCGCGCTCCATATCGCTCTGGTGAAGACCCCCATGACTTCGATGAAAATAAAAAAAGCCTTCCCAGCCCCATCTATTTAATGTTTCAAAAACAGCTTGAAGATGGCACTTATAAAACTGAAGAATCAGAAGAATTTGAAAAAAAAATCTTTAACAAAGAAGGCTCTCAATATAAAAGTTATGAATATGATAAAGATTCTTTGGGAAAATTGATGATACAAAGATTTGAAGCTTCCAAAATTAT
Source organism: uncultured Alphaproteobacteria bacterium (assembly GCA_903858915.1). GTDB lineage: Bacteria > Pseudomonadota > Alphaproteobacteria > Rickettsiales > UBA1997 > CAILUF01. Next base: position 1,714 of record CAIOKL010000010.1, read on the forward strand.
AGCTGAGCCAGCTAGAAGCCCTAGTCCGACAAGCGTGGTAGACGCCTCCGCAACTATTGGCAATCCAGATTCAATAAAACCTTTAACGGATGCACAAGAAGGTAAAGCGCCTTCTCCCGACCCATCGATTCCGATAAATGCTAGTCCAGTGGAATCAACTCTAACTCACGCAGATCCGACTAAAACTTCCCAAGATCCTTCGAAAGAAATTCGTCCAACGGGTAGCGATAAAATTACCGATCATAGACAGCGAAGCCCAGAAGAAGGTGGTGGAGTATTTCCTTCTTAAACCTCTACAATTTTTAGTAAAATTACTCGCAACGCTTTCGGTGCAATCACTCTCCCCTTGAGGGTTTATACCCCTACACTTTAAGAAAATACTCGCAGAGCTAACGGGTTCTAGCTCCCCCCTTGAGGGCTTACAAACCTACGCTTAAAAAAACTCTCGTCAAGCTTACGGGGTCATCACTCTCCCCTTGCGGGAGAGTCGCAGAGCCAACTTGTTGGCGATGCGGAGAGGGGTCAAAATATCCTAGATAATCAATGGTTTCAAGCTAATGGAAAAAAATTTTATAAAAAAGACGATTTCTTGATTTTGTTTTTTATTTACAAATTTATAAATTTTTTTAACAAAAATTGGTGATTTTTTTAGTTTATTTTGTAGGTTTTGGATAGTTTTTTTAGAAAAATTTAGAATATCTTTTAGTTTTAAAGTGAAATCAAGAAATCGCCTTTTTTTATAAAATTTTTTTGCTGGTTAACGCTTCGTCCTTTTCTTCGAAAAGAACTCGCGACTGGGACCGCGTCGCTTGCGCTCCTTGTCCCGTTCTTCGCTAAAAATAGCCGTTTAGGCTATTTTTTAACGCAAATAACTCCGCAAGGGGAGGGTGATTAGCCCCGTAAGCTTGACGAGAGAAAAAGGTGTCAGGTTACTTTTATTTCTTGTCATGCCAAAATTTTTAAATAAAATATGGCTCTATCGATTAGAAAATAAAATAATAAAATTGAAATAAATTATGGGAATTTTTGAAAGATATTTGAGTATTTGGGTTGGGTTGTCAATCGTTGTTGGTGTAGCTTTAGGAAGATTATTTCCATCTGGATTTGAGTTTTTAAGTAATTTACAATATGCCAATGTAAATTTTGTTGTCGCCATTTTAATTTGGGTAATGATTTATCCGATGATGGTCGGAATTGATTTTTCGAATATTAAAGAAGTTGCAAAAAAACCTAAAGTTTTTGGCATAAGTTTTGTAATCACTTGGTTGATTATGCCCCTCAGCATGACCATTCTCGGCACTATATTTTTACAACATATTTTTAAAGATTTTATTCCCGAAATTGATGCTAAAGAATATTTGGCGGGTTTGATTTTACTTGGTGGCGCGCCTTGCACCGCAATGGTTTTCGTGTGGAGCAAATTGGCGAAAGGCAACGCCAATTACACTTTGGTTCAGGTTTCGCTAAATGATATAATCATGATTTTTGCTTACGCCCCGACTGTGGCTTTCTTGCTTGGCGTCGCTAAAATTGAGATTCCTCGCGATACTTTGATTTTATCGATTGTGCTTTATGTTGTGATTCCAATGTTGGGCGGATATTTTACTCGAAAAAATCTTTCGACACCAAAATTAGAAACTTTTTTAATCTATCTTAAACCTTACTCTATGTGCGGTTTGCTCGTTACGATAATTTTATTATTCGGATTCCAAGCCAACACTTTAATCGAAAATCCGGCGCCAATTTTGATGGTGGCGATGCCAATAATTTTGCAAAGTTTTTTAATGTTTGGCTTGGCGTATTTTTGGATGTATAAAGCAAAAATCCCGCATAATATTTCGGCGCCAGCGTCTTTGATAAGCTCTTCTAATTTTTTTGAATTGGCGGTTGCGGTGGCGATTGGTTTGTTTGGATTAAATTCGGGTGCGTCCTTTGCCACGGTGGTTGGCGTTTTGGTTGAGGTTCCAGTAATGTTGAGGTTCCAGTAATGTTATTATTGGTAAATATCGCCAACAAAACCGCTAAATTTTTTAATTTTTAATAATAAAAATTTCCTCATGGAATCTAACGCTTCAAAAGCTGATTGATGGCATAAAATTTACCAATGATAATAAAATTGTTATTCCATTATATAATTTAAAAGGGGGGATCCAAACCCTTCAATTTATTGATCAAAATGGCAAAAAATCTTTTTTAAAAGGCGGG
>CAIOKL010000011.1 GCA_903858915.1 uncultured Alphaproteobacteria bacterium
AGGAGCAAAGATGATCGAAAAAATTAATTACAAAAACACTTCTGAGGCACAATTTTCAATTTCCGAAACTAGTCAATTTAAAGCTGAATTTGTTAATAATTGTGAAAGAATTATTGGCGCCGAAACTTGCGATAAATGGTTCAAAAATATTGAAATTTTTTCACAAACCGCCAATGAAATTATCGTCTCCGCCCCTTCAAAATTAAACCGCGATTGGATTAATCGTGAATTTTTTTCAAAAAAATCTTTCATTAATTCATTAAAAGATTTTTATCCAAAAATTCTTAAAATTTCGGCAATTTTTATCGCCAACCAATCCGATAAAAATCTTGATTTGCCAAGCTTAAGCCCGCAAAATTCAAATTCTGAAAATAAAGTTCTTAATCTTTCCAAGCATGACAATGTTTTCGCCTACGGAACTGAACTAAATCCAAAATTTACTTTTCAAAACTTCATTGGCGCCAAACACAATAAAATCGCGCTTTCAATGGCAAAAATTGTTGGTGGATGCGCCGACGCTCCGCAACTTTTTGACGATAAAATTCCACTTTTTATTCATGGCGCCGTTGGCATGGGCAAAACTCATTTAGCTCAAGCCATCGCTTGGAATATTAAAGAAAACCACAGTCGCAAAAAAGTCGTTTATCTTTCCGCTGAAAAATTCATGTTCCATTTCGTGCAATCAATTCGTAATAACGATGTAATGCTCTTCAAAGAGAAAATGCGCTCTATTGATGTGCTAATCGTTGATGATGTGCAATTCATCGCTGGCAAAGATAGCACTCAACAAGAATTCATGAATTGCTTTAATTCGCTAGTTGAAGATAATAAACAAGTAGTTTTAGTTTGCGATCGTTGCCCAACGGCACTCGAAAATATCGATGAAAAACTTAAATCGCGCATTACGGGCGGAATGATTATAAACTTCAGAAGCGCTGATTTTGCTGACCGCGTCGCTATTTTAAAAGGTAAAGCCACTCAAATGGGCTTTGAAATCGCCGATGAAATCGTTAATTTTATCGCACAAAATTTAAAAGGTTCGAATCGTGATTTGGAAGGCGCTTTAAAAAAACTTTACGCCGAAAAAATGTTTGGAGACCAAGAAATAACTCTCTCCAGCGCTAAAAATATTTTATCAAATTACTTCAAATCGAATTCTTCAATTGGCATAAATATTGATAAAATTCAAAAAATCGTTGCCGATTTTTACAATATTAAAATTTCCGATTTAAACTCTAAAAATCGCTCAAAAAATATTGCCATTGCTCGCCAAATCGCTATGTTTTTGTGTAAAAAATTAACTGCGGAAAGTTTGAAAAATATTGGTGATAAATTTGGTAAAAATCACGCCACCGTTATTCACTCGGTTAAACTGGTTACCGAGAATGAAACTAAATGCTCCAAAACCGCCAACGAAATCAAACAAATTGAAGAAAAACTAGGCGTTTAAAAAATTTTCTTAAAAAATAATTTTTTAAATTAACCATCATTACCTTCCCTTTCCAAGACAAGAAGTTATCGAACTGATAAATGCACCTTTTGGGTTACTTGTCGGCGTTTTTGAACCTTCATCTACTGCCCCACTAGCATCAATAGTTTTTGGCATTCCCGTGGTTTTACCAACAATTTTTATTTCATTATTACCTCCTCCTAATATGTAATTATTTCCGACTCTTTTAATTTCCAACTCAAAATATTCATTATTTTTTCCATCAAAAACTTTTAATCTTAAATTATCTTGAGATTTTAATTTTCTAGAAGTGGCAAAAGGATTTACGCTTGGTATTGCTGAGTGTGTTTTAAGATTTACATCCTCAGATAAAGATTTACCGTCGAGATCTACTTCTACTTTCTTAATTTCTCTATCATAAAGCCACCCTCCTGTTTTAGTCCCAATTTTATTTTTTTCTTCATATTCAAGTAAAAATTTACCATCTTTTTTTACTAATTTTATGTCTACCTTACCGTTACTACTGTTACTTTCGCCAATTTTAATCGAATTATCTTCACCTAATACAAAAACTTTATCGCTTTTGATCATTGTTCGCGGTATCCTTTTTGGATCAACCCCTCTAAATCCGCCAAAAGCCCGACTCTTTAGCCTTATTTCAGTAAGTGTTTTTTTAGCATTATTATTCGGGGTATTCGAGGTATCCGGGGTATTCGTCGTTATAATATTTATTTTATGTTTACTAAGGGTTTTTTTTATCTCACTCGCTTTTTCTCCTTCTTTTTTCTCAAAAACATTACCTATTTTGGTAAAATATTTAGGATCATCATCAACTAAAACAGCCTTTCCCTTATTACCATCTCCCTTTAATTGAAATTGAACATAATGCCCCTTTTTAGAATCTAAACAAACATTTACATATTGTAAATCTGTGGCATCAAAATCCCCCTTGGCTTCAATGTCAATTTTCTTAGGATCATCTTTCGGGCGAGATATTCTAACCGACGAAATATCGGATTCTTTATATTCAGCTGAGGTATCTTCTTTTTTTTCAACACCAATTTTACCTTTTACAAGTCTTTTTTGTAAAATAGTATCGGCGATTTTATTAACAAGTTTCATTTCATCTTCTTTAGAAAGAGTTGCACCCGCAACTGGAGCTGGAGCTGGAGTTACAGCTGCGCCCGCAACTACGGCTACGCCCGCAACTGCTACTGGAGGTGCGCCCGCAACTACGGCTGCGCCTGCGCCTGCGGCTGGAGGTGCGGCTGCGCCTGGAGCTGGAGGTGGAGCTGCGCCTGCGGCTGGAGCTGGAACTTGAGGTTGAGCTTTAAAAGATTTTATTATTTCTTCTTTACTATTATCACCTTTAGCTTTTTTTGAAGCCTCATCATAAAGTTCTTGAGGATTCTCAATAGCCTTTTGAATTTTTTTAATCGATTCGACATTATCAAAAAGATATTGGATTTGAGTTTCACGCTCATTTTTATCGGAAGAAAATTTGAAAGTTGGCGATACTTTATCATTAGAATATTTTTTCACAAACTCATGAATTTTCTCACCCAATTCAATCCTATAATCTTCTAATTCTTTTAAACCTTTGTTAGAAATAAAAATTTTTGTATCAGTTTTTATATCATAAATATCAATGATTCGTAAACTATTAATTTTACAATTACCAATTTCAATTGTTTTTTCCGCCTTACTACTAGAGGCGCTATCATCTTCGTATCCAAGGCTCATTTTAGAAATTTTTGCAACAATATCTTTTTCATTCTCCCTTTTCTTCGTAGCACTCCCTTCCGGTTCAATCGCCCCTCTAGATATAAAAGGATACACGCTCATATGTTCCAAAAACTTATCTACTTCAAGTGGCTTATACTCATTAGATTTCGCTGGATCTTTAGAAGAACTCGAAGAAATCTCACGAAACAATCTAGTTTCTCCATAATCATCTTCGCCAACTGAAAGATCTTGGATTCTTTGGGGTTTAAAGTCATGTTTTTTACTTAATTTACTAAATTCTTCTTCTGAATAATAAAATTGCCTTGAATAAAGCGCTTGCCTTCTTTTCTCATCCAAATCTAAAGGAAGGGGGAGAGGAACAGGAGCGCCAGTGATGATTATAGTGCCAGGGCCAGTGGAGACACTAACAGCGAGAGGTGGACCGCCAGCGCCAGCCTTGGCGCCTCCGCCAGCGCCAGTGTTGGCGGCAGCGCCAGCCTTGGCGCCTCCGCCAGCGCCAGTGGCATTGTCGGTCTTCTTGTCATCGCCATCAGTGCCAGTCTTGGCGGTGTCAGGATTAATAATACCCCTCACAAATTCAATCGCACCACCAGTCGCACTCTGAACCCCTTGAGTAAAGGCATTAAGAACACCCAAAGGATCCGATGGAAAATTCCCTGCGGCTGGTGGCGGTCCGGCGGCTCCAGCTGGTGGCGGTGCGACATTGGCAGCGGCTCCAGCTGGTGGCGGTGCTGGTGGCGGTGTGACGGCGCGTGGCGGTGCGGCATCGTCTCGTGCTGGTGGTGGCGGCGCTAGTTGTGGCGGCGTGAGGTCCTTTTTATTTGGATCCATCCCAAAAAACGGAACTACTGCATCTACAGCACCTTTTAAAAAATCAAAAGGGTCACTTTTTTTTCTCATAACCACTAACCAATTTTGAATTTAATTTTCTATAAAACATAAAA
>CAIOKL010000012.1 GCA_903858915.1 uncultured Alphaproteobacteria bacterium
AGGCGTTTTGTTGGCGAAAATAAAGCGGATCGAGAAAGCGTTAGAAAATTTAGCATTGTTGGTGGAGAATTTTTTTGTTCGTTACTCAAAAAAAATAAAAAAACTCAAGATGTTGATCAAGAAAAAAGTTCATTAAATATAGCTTCAATATTTGTCGGAAAAGTCGCTAGAAATTCTATTAATTATGGTTGCAAAACATCGACAAACGCAGATTTGGAAAAATATTATAAACAAGTTGGAAGTTTAGCGCCTAAGGCTCTCGAAAGTGTAAAAAATTTTGGTAGGGAAAATGCGGAATTAACAAAATTAATTTCCGAGGAAGAAGAGTTTTTTGGTCCCGTAATTAATATTGTTGCTTCCGTTACGAAAACGGCGACGGCGCTAGGTTTTGGGGTGGTTGAATCAATTATTGGAAATAAGCAACAAGATAAAATTCCAAATAAAGAAGCGACTATGCAAAAACGCAGAGCGCAAGAAGCAACGCTGAGATATTTAATATTAAAAGAAGCCCTTGAAAATAAAGAGGGCGATGAAGAAGTGGCGGATAAAATTTTTAATGAATTGCAACAATTTTATTTCGAAAAAGAAATATTAAAGAGTCATTCCGAACAAGAATTTAAAGATAAAATCGTAGAAGAATTCAAATGTAAAAAAGAGCAATTAAGTGTTTTGTTGGAAAAAGATCAAAGCGCATTGAGGGATGTGTTTTTTGACGATAAATTGAAAGATAAATTAATGGCGGAAATTGCTAAAAATAATCAAGAGGAATTGGCTCAAAATCCTATAGCCGACACGCTCTATGAGATTTATAAAAATATCGAAAAATCCTCCGAAAGTTTGGCTTCTTTCAAAGATTGCGTTGAAAAAAATGCCGACGATTTTAAATTGCTTAATATTGAGGGGTTGATGGAAATTAAAGAGGCGCTTCACGAGGCTTTTGAAATTTCCGCCGAGGCAATCAGGCAAAAAGCTGAAGGTTGCGGAGTCGTTAATTGCATAAATGGCGAAATTGATAAAATTATTGAAAAATCAAGTGATCCAAAATTTTTAAAATCAGATAAGGCAAGAGACGAATATAATGAATTTGAGATAACCAAAAATGATGATTCGAAATCCGATGAAATGCCTTTAATAAGGCGATATTTTCTTCATGCAAAAAGTGCAGATGGCGATTACAAAGAGAGCATTAAAATTTTTAGCCTAATCCAAAGTGCTTATAAATGCTCTTCGCAAGAAAAAAATATTTTAAGCGAGGAGGGCGGGCAAACTTTTGAAAGGCAACACAAAAGTTTAGAAATTGCCTCTTCATTCGTTGCAAATGTTGCCGAAGATTACGCTAAACATGTTAAAAAATTATTTACATTCGGCGATAGTTTTGATAATTCGGATGAAATTAAAAAATCGACCAATTTGGCGCTCGAAGATATTTCAAAACTTCATCAAAATTGTAAAATGTTGCGCGATTTAACTGGGCGGGAAGATGAAAATTTTTTAAATCCAATTACTAACGCACTCAGTTTTATGGCTAATTCTGCAACGGCACTAGCTTCGGGATTGATTGAGCCAATAATCGGCAATTCTAAACAGCAAAATGAAGAAGTTTTTGAATCAACAACGGCTGGCGCGGAAGAGCAAAGCAAAAGCGCGCCTTCGGTTGAAAATTTAATCTTACAATCATTTGAAAATTTACAAAATTGGGTGGGAAATTTTAGTCGAGCGAGTGAAGCCGTGGGCGCCAAATAATATTATTTTAAAAAACTAATTTGAATCTTTGCCAACATCAAATTGTAAAATAATTTCTTTCCAAGAATCATATTTTTCGATTGGTAAATTGCGGAGCGGACTGCATAAATCCAAGGCTCG
>CAIOKL010000013.1 GCA_903858915.1 uncultured Alphaproteobacteria bacterium
AAATTTTACAAAAATTTACCGCAAAATGGCAAGAAATTTTACAAATCGAGGCAAATTTTGTCGGAATTAAAAAAATGCGCACAAGGCACGGCAGTTGCAATGCGCGCCGAAAAAATATTTGGATAAGTTTAAATTTAATTCATTGTCCAATTGATTGTATTGAATATGTTTTGCTTCATGAATTTTTGCATTTTTTTGAACAAAATCATGGCAAAAAATTTTATGCTTTGATGCATAAATTTATGCCGAATTGGCAACAATTTCAAAAAACTTTAAGAGAAAATTAACGCCATTTTAATGCTATTTTTTCGAAACAAGCTAGGTTAAGACTTAAATTTTTCATTTAATTATAAAATTTTTTTTTAAACTAAATTTTCAATTAAATTACAAAAAATTATTAGGTTTTTATAAAATTAAATTATGCCTTCCTCGCTATAATGAAAAAAATTTATAAAATTCAAATAATTAATCCTCGCTCACCTGCTCAACAGCCTCAACTTCTGGGATATAATGCTTCAACATATTTTCAATACCACTTTTTAAGGTAACGGTTGAACTTGGGCAACCCGAACAAGAACCTTTTAACACCAAATAAACCACGCCATTTTCGAATGAATGGAAAATAATATCACCGCCATCCATTGCCACCGCTGGACGCACTTTAATTTCAATCAATTCTTTGATTTGTTTTACTATTTCACTATCTTCCGCAGTCGAAGCTTCGCTTGCCTCTTTTGCGTTGGCGGTTTCTTGATTTTCAAACATCGGCTCTTTGCCGGTAAGAAAAAAATCCATAATAACCGCTTGGACTTCGCTGGTTAAATATTTCCAAACCGCATTGCCCGATTTAGTGATAGTAATAAAATCTTGTCCAAAAAAAACCGCCTCAACTCCCGTAATTGCAAAAAGCTGTAAAGCCAATGGCGACTTGGTTTCCGCCTGTTTTTGATTTTTAAATTCCGCCGTGCCGTTTTTTAAAACGACATGTCCATCGGGAATAAATTTTAGCGTTGCCGGATTGGGAGTTTCTTCAGTTTGAATGAACATAAAATTTTTATTTTGAGTTATTTTTTTGATTTAAATTAGGCTTTATCCACCAACTATCAATCGCCAAAGAATATTTCGGAAAATTTTTTGGAAATTCAAAAATATTGCGGTAAAGCACGCGATATTTATTATTGTGCCATTGCAAAATTGCATAATAATTTTCAAGCAAATGCTTATCAAGTTTTTGACAAAAATATTTTAACTGCTCTTTTGTTTTCGCGCCAGAGATTTTTTCAACTAAATCATCGACATATTTATCATCAAGTCCCGCTAGGTTGCGCGAACCCTTAATGTTTTTTTGCGAAGAGTGAAAATAACCATATAATTCTGAACCGGGGATAATATTTTGCGGATAAACCCCGACCATCACTTCAAAATCAAAATTATTAATTCTTGTTTGAAATTGATTTTCTTCGACGAAACGCATTGTAGCATTGATGCCAAGTTTTTTTAAATTTTTTAGATATGGAGCGACCACCATTTCAAAAGCTTTTTGATCAATCATAAATTCCATCGAAACCGCTTTTTTAGTGGTCGGATCGATTAATTTTTGATCAATAATTTGATAACCCGCATCGGCTAAAATTTTTTGCGCAATGATAATATTTTGACGATTTATGCCATCGCCCGCGGTTTTTGGAAGCTTAAAATTTTTGAAGGCAAATTCAGAATTTGTGAAGTAGCTTTCGTTGCGCTTGTAGGAGCCATAAAAAATATGATCACGAAGCCATTCGAAATCAAAAACCTGCGTAATTGCTTTGCGCAAAGCCTGATTTTGAAATTGCGTTTTGCGTAAATTTAAAATAAAAACTTGCGTCGGCGCCGGCATTTCATGCTCGATTTCGCGCTTAATAATTTCGCCATTTTCAACCGCTTTAATATTGTAAGCATTCGCCCAATTGCGCGCGACATTTTCTTGACGAAAATCATATTTTTGCGCCTTAAAAGCCTCAATTAAAACATTATTATCGCGATAATAATCGAAAATAATTTTATCAAAATTATAGCGCCCAACATTGATTGGCAAATTTGCGCCCCAATAATTTTTATTTCTTTCGTAAGTTACATAACGATTAGCGACAAAGTCTTTGATTTTGTAAGGTCCAGACCCGATTGGAATTGTTAAAGATGATTTAGAA
>CAIOKL010000014.1 GCA_903858915.1 uncultured Alphaproteobacteria bacterium
CAAGTTAAAATATTTAAAATTGTTTATAAATATTAATTCTTGCTTTAAAAAAATATTTTTTTTAGAATTCAAAAAAATTCTAATTCTTAGTTTGCAAGAATAAAATAAAAAATTGTTTTTTATTTTATTACCGATTGATAATTAAATTTTTTCATTGGTAACCATAAAATTCAATAATAACCATGAAATTAAAATCATTTTTTATCTTATTTTCTTCAATATTTTTATTGAGCTTATTTAGCGCAATAGATGAGGCTGTCGCGGACGCAATAAAAACTTTTCTACCAACACAATCCTCATGCTTAGCTTCAGATTGCAACTCTATATGCGTCGCAAACGAAACAACCACATTTAAATTTGGCGAAGAAATATTATCTTCTTATAAATGCCTCGGAACAACAACTGAAGACACTGCCGCCTTAACCGCTGACTGTATTTGGAGTTGCAATCAAGCGCTTCAAATGATAAAAAAAGATGTCGCTGATTACAAACCGAATATAAGTAAAAATGCTTTCACGAAAAATGCCTGCAATGTTTTAAGAATTACCACGGGAGGCGCGGGGAAAACCTTTGCAACCTTTGCAGTTATTGCCACCGGTATCGGTTTCTTCACTGGAAAAGTGTCTTGGGGTTTGATGATTGGTGTTGCCGCGGGTATTGCTACAATGTTTGGAGGACCTTCAATTGTTGCGACGATTGCTGGTCAATCAAGCGACATGATGTGTCAATTAAATCCAGGGCCGTAATTTACAAATTGCATTAAATTTTACAAAATCAACACCACAAAACTTTAAATTATCCAAATTTTTGAAATAAGATTAAAAAATCCTCAAATTTTAATCCGCCATAAAATCCTCAAATCGGCTTTTCATGGCTTTTTCTCACCAAAATAATCCATTTAAATCAAATAAATCTAAAAACCATCACAAAAGATTGAGTTTATAATTTATTCATGTTTTTATTTTGCTTCTTAAATGCTAAGGGCAGATTTATTCCATTACTAATTTTAAAATCATATTTTAGTCAATCAGCGTTTTAGTTAAAAAGATGATCCGCAAAATTGATGTTGAAGCTAAAGTGGAATTACATGAATTAATAAAAACCAAATCTTTACTAAATGATGAAAATAAAATCATTTCTCATATTATTTTTTTCAATATTTTTATTGAATCCTTTGAATGCAATGGCGGGGAATACAAATATTGATATCTTACCAACAACAGTTTGTAGTGCAACAGTAGTCCCCTGCCTAGGAACCGCCACCCCTAATATGAGTTGCGCCGGCCCTTCCGATACAAACACTATTACAATAAATAACACCACTGTTGTTGCTATAATTAATTGCACCGGCGCCCCCCCCTTACAAGATTCAACCAAAAATTCATGCGTTTATCAATGTATGCGCGCTAAACAAATGCTTAAAAAAGATATTGTCGATGAGCTTGCCAATGTGAGCCAAAACTCTTTCACTGAAAATGCATGCAACATTTTAAGAATTGCCACGGGGAGCGCCGGTAAAACCTTCGCAACCTTTGCAGTTATTGCCACCGGTATCGGCTTCTTCACTGGAAAAGTGTCTTGGGGATTGATGATTGGGGTCACCGCGGGAATCGCTACAATGTTCGGAGCTCCTTCGATGATTGCAGCAATTACTGGCCAATCAACTAATATGTTGTGCGATATAAATCTTTAGCTTCATAAATTCAGCACAATAAAATTATTAAATATGCTAATATTCTTATATGCTAATATTCTTATATTCTTATATTCTTATAATAAATATGACATAATTTATTATTGATATAAAAAATTGTAAAAATAGCTTGAACCTAAAAATTATTAATAATAAAATAACAAAATCGTCTAAATAAAATATCAATTTTAATTTTAACAAATCATGAAAAATTACTCAAAGCAATTATTTAAAATTTCTTTAGCAACAGCTTCTATTTTAGCTTTGTTCCCAATTTTATCTTCCAATTCTGGACTAGTAGCAGAAGCATTTGCACAAGTTAATGTGTCGGATGTGTCTGCAAACTTTAGCTCCAACTCACTAACTAGAGTTATGTGTAATGCTTTGAGAATTGTAACAGGTAGTGCTGGTAAAACCTTCGCAACCTTCGCGGTTATTGCCACCGGTATCGGCTTCTTCACTGGAAAAGTGTCTTGGGGTTTGATGATTGGTGTTGCCGCTGGTATTGCTACAATGTTCGGAGGACCTTCAATTGTTGCGGCAATTTCTGGTCAATCAACCGACATGATGTGTAATGTAAACTAAAAATCGATTAGAATAATTATGTCAAGAAAGTGTGAATTACTAAATATAGGCGCAATGAGTGGAAATAAAGTTTCTCACTCAAATCGCAAAACTAGAAGAAGATTTTTACCAAACTTAAAATCAATCTCTTTTTTCAGCGATATATTGGGAGCCAATTTAAATCTTAAAGTTGCAACTTCAACTTTAAGAACAATCAATAAATACGGAAATATCGATAATTTTTTGATTAAATATAAATTCAATAAATTATCAGAAAGAGCTCAATCTCTAAGATTAAAGGTTAAAAATAAACAAAAAATTGCTTAAGAAAATTTAGATTGAATAAATTAAAATTGTAAAATTGAGCTTTGAATCATAAGTGTTCAAAGCTCAATTTTTATTTTACAACAAACTTCTCGCTTCAAGTATAAATAATTTACAAAAACTCCTTTTCCCGCCATTTACGGAAATATTGACTAAATTAATAAGTCCAAAAGTTGTCTATTCAAAATAATCATCAATCATTTTTAAATTATTTCAGTTATCTTTTAATTTGGAATTAATGTTCCCTACACAGTATCGATTATTTTAAATTCACTGTTCAA
>CAIOKL010000015.1 GCA_903858915.1 uncultured Alphaproteobacteria bacterium
CGCGACGAAGGTTATTTGCGCCCAAAAAAATAGCCTAAACGGCTATTTTTAGCAAATAACGGGATCAGGAACGAAGTGACGCAATCCCAGTCGCGAGTCGTCTTCGAAATCAAAATTTATTTTGATTGAGAAAAGCGACGAAGCGATTCAACTGAAAGCTAAATTTGCGTTAGCAAATTTAAATCGAAAGCAAGCTAGTTATTAAAATCAAAATAACCACTAAATAAATCAATGAAACTAAGGAGCAAGAGAAGCTTATTATTTCGAGCTGGGAAGCTGATTTTGCATAATTAGGATTGTGGTTAACGCCATACATCATCAAGCCAAGAATTATTAACACCGCGGAGTAAACTAAGGCAAAAAAACCACTTTCAATAAATAAATCTGATAAAAAATATAAACCATATAAAAAAATAATTGGGATTAAAAAATTTACCAAACTATTAATCATTTTGATCATCTTTCATTTTGTAAAAAATAGGAATAAATTAAAACAAAAAAACCCCGATATTCTTTTGGAATATCGGGGTTTTAAGTAAGATAACATTTTAGTCTTATGAGCTTACATCAACACGGAATGTAAGAACACAAACTTTTTTAGCACCATTGCCAACTATATAAGCTGAGGCATTAGAGCAATCAGTTGTAGTGCTTGCTTGATTGATAGATTGAACATTTCCTGTATTAGCTTTTCCATCATCAATTTTAGAATCGATAGATAGAGAATCTGGTGCGGAAATAATTTCAGTTGAACCATTTCTTACAGCGGCAGCAAGAGCGCCAGCGTAGTTAAGACCATTAACCATAGTTGTGACTGTGGTTGCGGAAGGAGTGGCGGGGTCGTACGCAGTTGTTGTTCCGGTCAAGACCACAACATTTTGAAGAGTTGCAGTATTGTAGTCAAAAACCCAACCAGCACCTTTGATTTTAGATCCCGGAATGTGAGTAACGGGAACAAGCGATAGTGGCACATGAAGACTTCCAGTAGCAGGGGTACCGTCGGTGTGAGTAAGAGCTGTTAATGCTAAATCAATAGCACCGATATCTTTTAAATCAAACCACGCGTCAACACCTTCTGCTATTGGTGAAGTAGCATCATTAACAAATTCAATTTTATTATCTCTATCTCCAAGGGCTAGAGCTATTGAAGCAGATCCAACATTCGTGCTGGCATCTCCCGGATATTGGTCATATTGAGTGAAAAATGAGTTAACTGATACAGCATAGCCTCTAGCCTCACCCATAATTGAACGAAGTTCCGAGCTTTTAATCAAGCTGGCACCACCTGTTATACCGGCAATTAATAGACCGATGATAATTAATACTATTGACAACTCGATCAAAGAGAATGCCGATTTTTTAGAAGAAAAAGTCTTTTTCATAATTTATTCTAAGAGTTAAAGTTTAATGAAACAAAGTTTTGGTTTTGTTTACTTCTGCGATTCATCTTGAAAAGATTTTATAACATGTCAAATATTTTTTACAAAAGTTTTTTGAATGTTTCTTTTTTAGACATGAACTTAGCAAATATCAACAAATTCAATTTTTAAAATCTCGTAATTTACTTCTCCACCAGGAGTTTTTATTTCAACATCATCGCCAGCTTCTTTGCCAATCAAAGCCCTTGCCACTGGCGAGTTTATGGATATTAATCCCTCGTCAATATTTGATTCAAATTCACTGACAATTTTATAATTTATTTTTTTTTGATTATCTAAATTTTCTAAAGTTACCGTTGCGCCAAATTTTATTTTATCGCTTTTAATTTTAGAAATATCAACAACTTCGGCGCGAATAAATTTATCTTCATAATCAGCAATTTGCGCTTCGATAAAACCTTGGCGATCTTTGGCTGAGTGATATTCAGAATTTTCGCGTAAATCGCCAAGCTCACGCGCCGTAGCGATTTGCTTAATAACATTGGGACGATCTTCGTTTTTTAATTTCTCTAATTGGGCTTTTAATTTTTTATATCCTTCAACGGTAATTTGAAATTTTTCCATAATAATCTCTAAATTAAAAAGCCTTTAAACCATTGATAATCAACGATTTAAAGGCTCTATTGTTAATATTTATATTCGTTTGTTTTAAATGGTCCTTCCATTTTTACATTGATATATTCAGCTTGTTTTTTGGTAAGTTTTGTAAGCTTCGCACCAAGTTTTTCTAGGTGCAGATGCGCAACTTTTTCGTCGAGTTCTTTTGGCAAAATATAAACTTTATTTTGATATTTTTGATAATTATTCCAAAGTTCAATTTGCGCCATAACTTGATTAGTAAAGCTCGCGGACATTACAAACGCCGAATGCCCAGTCGCACATCCTAAATTCAATAATCTTCCTTCGGCAAGCAAAATCATTCTTTTGCCATCGGGAAAAGTTATTTGATCAACTTGCGGTTTAATGTTGGTCCATTTTAAATTTCTTAATGCTTCAACTTGAATTTCATTATCGAAATGCCCAATGTTTCCAACGATCGCGCAATCTTTCATTTCGCGCATATGTTCGATGGTAATTATGTCAACATTGCCCGTTGTTGTGATAAAAATATCAGCTTGAGAAACTACATCCTCGATTGGCAAAATTTGATAGCCATTCATCGCCGCTTGAAGAGCGCAAATTGGATCGATTTCAGTAACAACAACTCTAGCACCTTGGCTTTTGAAGGCTTCAGCGCAACCCTTTCCAACATTTCCAAAGCCACAAATCACCACCATTTTTCCGGCAATCATAACATCGGTGGCGCGTTTAATTCCGTCAATTACACTTTCTTTGCAACCATAAAGATTATCAAATTTTGATTTAGTAACGGCATCGTTAACATTGATTGCGGGAACTTTTAATTTACCCTCTTTTTCCATTTGATAAAGTCGCGCCACACCGGTTGTAGTCTCTTCGGAAACGCCTTTAATATTTTTCAAAACTTCCGGATATTCTTGATGAATCATTTTTGTTAAATCTCCACCATCATCAAGAATCATATTCGGCATCCAGCCTTCTTTGCCAACTATGGTTTGGCGAATGCACCAATCATATTCTTCTTCGGTTTCACCTTTCCACGCAAAAACTGGAATACCGACTTGAGCGATTGCCGAAGCGGCTTGATCGACGGTTGAAAAAATATTACAAGAACTCCAACGAACCTCCGCACCCAAATGCACCAAGGTCTCAATTAGAACGGCCGTTTCAATTGTCATGTGCAAACAACCGACAATTTTAGCGCCGTTTAATGGCTTAGAATTGCCATATTCATTGCGCAACGACATCAATCCCGGCATTTCATTTTCGGCAAGAGTAATTTCTTTTCTACCCCATTCAGCGAGATTTATATCTTTAACTTTGTAATCAGAAAATTTCATAAATTTTTTAGTAATTAATTGGTTGAATTATCAATATCCACAATAGCGGGAACACAAAAACATATCCGATTGAAATAATATTTTTTTTGCTAAAAACTTTAAAGAAAGATAATAGCGATAAAATGAACATTACTTCAAAAAAATAATACAAGAAGGATTGAAAGTCTAAGGCAATCGAGGCAATTAAAATAAATTTTATATAGTCTGAAAATTGTTTTTCATTAACAAAAATATAACTAAATTTTTGGTAAATTAATTTATAAAAAATTACTGAAGCGATGATTCCAAGGGCTAGAGAATAAACAATACTTACCAAAGTTTGATCAAATAAAATACGATTTATTGTTACAAAAAATAATAAAAAAGTTAATGCTTCGCGGGTAAATCTTTTATGCGTGATGTCGCAAGCCATGATAACAACCAACGAAACCGCGATTAAACAATTTACGATAAATAATTCGGTAAATCCAAAATTTAAATAACAAATTAAAAATAATATCGTGGTTGATAACTCAACAAAGAGATGAATGCGCGGAATTTTTGTTTTGCAAGAACGACATTTTCCGCAAGTAATTATCCAATTTAATAATGGAATTAAATCGCGGGTAATGATGGTGATTCCGCAATTTGGACAACGAGATTTTTTTCCAAAATATCTCCCAAAACAAGATTCTTCGCGAGGTAAGCGATAAGCGAAAAGCGTTGCGTATGAACCGAAGATGGCACCGAATGCAATAACCAAAATTATTTCAAAAATGTTTTCCATAAATTTTTATATTTTAAGATTGAGATTTATTACAAAGCTAGTTTTAAAATTCTAAAATAATATAAATTTTTGAGATTTAATTTTATTTATTTTCGAGATATAAAATTACATCGGCTCGATCTTGAGGTTTTTTCAAACCAGCGAATGCCATTTTAGTCCCCGGTAAGTAGTCTTTGGGCTTGGTTATAAATTGATTAATGGAAGCTCGATCCCAAATTCCACCCTTCGCTTTCATTGCTTCGGAATAAGAAAATCCCGCAAAAGCACCTTTGGTTCGACCCAAGACTCCGTAGAGTTCGGGACCAACTTTTGCACCCTCGCCTTTGCCAACATTGTGACATGATGCGCATTTTTTAAAAATTTTGGCACCGCGCTCAATATCGGCGGTTTTCATAAGTTCGGCTAAATCAATAATTTTTTCGATTTTCTTGGCGACGGGCTTGCCGTCGAGCGCAATCTCAATTTCATAACCTCTTTTTTTAGCGATTTTTGGTTGATAAAATAAATCGGCGACCAGCGTTGCCAAGCCCGCAACGCAAAAAGCGAAAGCTAAATAAGTTGCTCCATCCAAGGCAGATTTTTTATTTTTTTGAACTAAATTTTTAACTAAATTTTTCATAATTAATCAAATAAAGTTGAAACAGATTTTTCTTGAGTAATGTTTCTAATCGCATCTCCCAGAAGCGACGCCACATTTATAATTCTAATATTTTTTACCGACAAAGTTTCAATTGTTGGTTCAATTGAATTGGTAATTACCAAATTTTTTAACTTTGAATTGGCAATTCTTTCGCAAGCTTTTCCCGACAAAACGCCGTGAGTTATGTAAGCCGAAACCGAGTTTGCGCCCTTCTCTAGCAATGCTTCTGCGCCGTTGCATAAAGTTCCACCCGAATCAACCATATCATCAACAATAATGCAATTTCTGCCTTCAACATCACCGATAATATTCATCACCTCACTTACTCCGGCAACAGGTCGGCGTTTATCAACAATTGCCAGTTCGGCGTTGATTTTTTTGGCAATTCCACGCGCTCTAACCAAGCCACCGACATCGGGAGAAACAATCACCAAATTATTTGTGCCGAAATTTTCTTTGATGTCGCGAATAAAAACCGGCGAAGCGTAAAGATTATCGACGGGAATGTCAAAAAATCCTTGAATTTGACCAGCGTGCAAATCAAGCGTAAGAACGCGATCCGCCCCCGCCGAAGTAATTAAATTTGCCACTAATTTTGCCGAAATTGGCGTGCGTGGAGCGACTTTGCGATCTTGTCTGGCATAGCCAAAATAAGGAATCACCGCGGTAATTCTTTTGGCGGAAGCGCGACGCAAAGCATCAATTGCAATCAACAATTCCATGATGTGGTCATTGGCTGGATAAGAAGTTGATTGAATTACAAAAATATCTTCCCCGCGAACATTTTCTTTGATTTCAACAAAAATTTCGTGATCGGCAAATTTTTTTACATCAGCATTAACAAGCTCAACTCCAAGATATTTGGAGATTTCTTGTGACAAAATTTTATTGCTATTACAGGCAAGAAGTTTCATGATTGAAAAAATTAATTTGTAAAATTATTTTAAAAAGTTTTATAAATTACTATAGTTTTTTATTTTATTTTCAAAGTCTATTTTTTGAAGCAAAATTAATCAAGAATTTAATATAAATTTTCAAAGATCATGGAAAATATTGAAAGTTACGACATCGTTAAAATCCTTCATATTGTAAGCGTCATGTCGTGGATGGCTGGGCTATTATACTTACCCAGAATTTTCGTTTATCATTGCAAAGTCGCCGTAAATTCCGAAAGCGATAAACTTTTTCAAGAAATGGAGCGCAAATTATTGCGCTATATCATGAATCCAGCGATGATTGCCACTTTCATTTTTGGTTTTTATATGGCAATCCAAATCGGTTTCGAAGGCTCATATTGGCTTCATTTAAAAATTACTTTGGTGCTATTTTTAGCTGGCTTTCACGCATTTTTAAGCAAATGGCGTAAAAATTTTGCGAGCGGAAAAAATAAAAATTCTGAAAAATTTTATCGAATTATCAACGAAGTTCCAACCTTGATAATGATTGTCTCCGTAGCCTTGGTGATTTTAAAACCATTTTAATCAAAAACATGAAAATTGATTATTTTCAATCATCGGAATTTTTAGAAAAAGAAAAAACTTTTTTAAAAAAACATAATTTGGTAAAAATTATTCAAGATGAAAAAATTTTAATCGATTACATTCCTTACGCCACGAACGACAATTTTTGCCATCAACAACTTTATAGCCACCCCTTTATTTACGCACATCGCGATACTTATGAGAATTTACAAAAAACTTCGGAACTCGCTCATGAAAAAGGTTTTAAACTTCGCATTTGGGACGCTTATCGACCTTATGAGGTTCAAGCTTTTATGGCCGATAAATTTCCCGAGCATGTTGAAAATGGTTTCGTTTCGCACCCAAGCAAAGGAATCGCCACGCATGTTCGCGGTATTGCGATTGATTTAACTTTGGTCGATAAAAATGGCAAAGAATTAGATATGGGAACGGACTTTGATGACATGTCTGCGCAATCTCATCATGGCTCAAGCACGATTAATAAAAACAATAAAATTGCCGAAAAAAATCGTCAAATTCTCGCCGAAATTATGCAAAAATCCGGCTTCGAAATTTATAAAAATGAATGGTGGCATTATAATTTAAAAATTTCTAAATATGACGAAAAAACTCGAATCTTTAGCGCCGAAAGCGTTGCCGATAAAAAATATCCAAAAATTCCCGCGGGAGAATTTATTGATTTGTTAACTCCCGAAATAAAAAATTTTCAACGATATTAAAAAATTTAATTAACAAAATTATTTGAAAAAAATGCAAAATTTAGTTGAAATAAATAATAAAAATCTCGATATAATTTTCGATATTCGCTATGCCACCACCAACAATGTTTGCAAACAAATCTTATATCACGAATCTTACAACGCACTTCATCCAGAAGCTTATGCAAAATTTGAAAAAGCCGTAAATTACGCCAAAAATCTTGGTTATAAATTTAAAATTTTTGATGCTTATCGTCCGCTTAAAATACAAAAATTTATGTTCGAATATTTTCAAAAATTTCCACAATATCAAAGTTTTTTTTCCAATCCCGAAACTGGCTCGATTCCTCATTGTCGCGGTGTCGCACTCGATTTAACTTTATGCGATTTATTTGGCAACGAACTTGACATGGGCAGTGATTTTGATGAACTTTCCAACCTCGCCTTCCACAACTGCCTCGACATTTCTCAATCCCAACTCAACAACCGCAATACTTTGCTCGGAATTATGGCGTTCGCCGGCTTCGATTTTTATAGTCAAGAATGGTGGCATTATCAACTTTTTGATGCAAGAAAATACCCCGCGATTTAACTCAAA
>CAIOKL010000016.1 GCA_903858915.1 uncultured Alphaproteobacteria bacterium
TAAAAATTTTTCAAAATTTAAAATGTCCGAACTCAAAAATAAACTCACAATCATTATCGTAACCTACAATAGCGAGGCTTTGATTGAACATTGTCTTAGAAATATCGCCCTAGAAAAGCATGAAGTTTTTGTGGTTGATAATCATAGTTCGGATAAAACTTTGGAAATAATTTTCAATAATTTTCCATCGGTAAAAATCATTAAAAATAACAACAATATCGGCTTTAGTCGCGCCAATAACATCGCGCTTTTGCAAACCGAAAATGACTTCGCATTAATTCTCAATGTTGACGCATTAATTGAGGAGCAAGACCTGCAAAAAACTCTCGATATAATGTCGCAAAACCCTAATATTGCTATCGCCGGAGGCATTGTCAATAACTGCACAATCGAAAATAATAAAATTATTGAATTTCACCCCTGCCCTAAAAATCTTGAACAACTTAAAAATGATAATTCCGCGGAGATTTATTTTAACAAATTTATAACCGGTGCGGGCATGTTTTTAAACATGAAAATCATGCGCAAACTTGGTTTTTTTGACGAAGGATTTTTTCTTTATTGCGAAGATAATGAAATTTGTAAAAGAGTTGTTAAAAAAGGCTTCAAAACCGCGATAATCAAGGATACAAAACTTATTCATATTGGCAAAAATTCTTCAAAAATTACTCCCGAGGAATCGAAAAAAATTCATTGGCATCGACTTGGTTGGTCAAAATTATATTACACTCAAAAAATTTACGGAGTAACAATCGCTAAATTCAAAGCCGTTAGAATGATATTAAAATTTTCAATAATTTGCGCGAAAGAATTAATTTTAAATCGTCAAATTTCTATCAATAATTCTCAAGCATTAAAAGGTTGCATCGGCTATTTCATTGGGCTTGAAGCTTTCGACAAAAATGGCAATGCTCGCGGATAATTTCAAAAAAAAATCAAAAAACTATGAAAAAATTTATACAAAATCCCCGCATTCTTTTTCCTTTTTTTATGGCGTTAACTATGGCATTTATTATGTCGGGAGTTTTAATTTTTATAAATTTAGGATTGGTTAATAATTTTATTTTTATATGGATGAAATCTTTTGTCATTGGCTTCACCGTAGCTTTTCCGACGGCATTTTTTATCACGCCAATCGTGCAGAAAATTGTTAAAAAAGTGATGTCTCTTTAAAAAATTAGCTTCACAAAACATGAATAAATCCGCCGAAATAAATATAAATACCAACCAAAAAAATCTTCGGCAATTGCTTATTTTGCGAGGAATTGCGGTCTTCGCGCAACTCATCACCATCATTATTGTCGATGTTTTTTTAAAAATTTCTTTACCAAAAAATTTAATGTTTTT
Organism: uncultured Alphaproteobacteria bacterium; assembly: GCA_903858915.1. Taxonomy (GTDB): domain Bacteria; phylum Pseudomonadota; class Alphaproteobacteria; order Rickettsiales; family UBA1997; genus CAILUF01. The sequence goes on from CAIOKL010000016.1 coordinate 1,348, forward strand.
GGTAATTTTTTTACTCGCTTTATTTAGTGTAAAAAGTTTTTACAATCTTAAAAAAAACACCGTCAGCGACCGAAATTTATTCATTGAATTATTGTTCGATGTAAGCGCTTTTGCTTTACAAATTTATCTCAGCGGTGGCGTTTCCAATCCATTTATTTCGCTTTTTTTGTTGCAAGTAATTATCGGAGCAATCCTCTTGAAGCCTTTATTTTCATGGCTTATCGCCTTAGTTACTTTTATTTTTTATATTTTGTTGAGTAAGTTTTTTTACGCAATAAATTTTGATTTAATCGCCAATTCAGCAATGCCAAATCATCATCATTCGCATCATGATAATTTTGATTTGCATCTTCGCGGAATGTTATTTAGCTATGTGATTTCGGCAATTTTATTAATAATTTTTATTGGCAAAATTATTAAAAATATTCGTGACGGCGAACAAAAAATTCACGATTTAGAACAACAATTTTTGAAAGAAAAACAATTGGTTGAAATGGGCTTGTTCGCTACTTCCTCGGCTCATAATCTTGGCACGCCACTTTCCACAATTTCAATAATTATCAATGATTGGAAAAAAATTTTTCATGATAAAAATTTGCAAGATGATATTAAAATTATCGATTCGCAATTGCAAAAATGTAAAAATATTTTATCAGAAATTTTAAATTATTCCGGCAAATCAAGACTTGAATCTTTCGAGTCGCAATCGCTTGAAAATTGTTGTCAAAATCTCATCAAAAATTGGCAAAAAAATTATGAAATTAAAGCTCTTCAATATGAATTTTTATGCACAATTGACCAACCTTTTTTCTTCGATAATATTCTTACTCAAGCGATTTATAATGTTTTTAACAATGCCTTTGAAGCCTACAAAAATAACATTAAAATCACTTTTTTAAATGATGAGAATAATTTAATTTTAAAAATTATCGATGATGGTGACGGCTTTGATGAAAAAGTTTTAAAAAATTTAGGAAAACCCAATTTATCGACCAAAAAAAGTTCGGGTCTCGGGCTTTATTTAACCATTCAAACTTTGTTGAAAAAGGATGGTCCAGCTGAAATTAGGAGTTTATTAAAAGGATATCAGAAATTTAATAAGCATTATGACTCCATCTACTTAGAAAATCAGACCATATCAAAAAAGTTCTTATTTCAAGCAGCCTATTCTTAATTTATAATCTA
>CAIOKL010000017.1 GCA_903858915.1 uncultured Alphaproteobacteria bacterium
GACGAACTTATTCATATTAGCATTTTTACGCGTAAAATAATTTTACAAAGCGCGATTGGCGGTATGATTTTTAGTGTTCTGGGAATGATTTTCGCAAGTTTTGGCATGATTTCTCCTTCCGAAGGTGCGATTGCGCAACAAATTATTGATGCAATTGCGATTATCAACGCTCTTCGATTGACCATCACCAAAAATGTAGTTTCGGATATTAAATAAAATTTTAATTTTTATACATTAAAATTTTTTAAACTATTTTTAAAATATTAATTGTATGTTTTACTAGTTGTTTATTAGTTATAAATAGTTTTTATTGGTTACTTATAATATTTTTTAATTTTGTTTAAAATTATTTTTACCAATATAATTTATGCGTAGTTTTTTTTCATCTTTTTTTACCTGCTTAAGCTGTTGCCATTCTCTCTATTATGAAAAGGGTGGCAATTTTCAAAATGGTGTTAATCCTGATAAAGTTCCTATTAATGGTAATGGAGATTTTGTTGTTAGCGAACTTGTGCTTGTCAACCCTAAAGGTTTTCGCGATAATTTAAATTTAATAACAGATAGATCTAGAGCTGAACCTAAAACTCAAAATACGCCTCAAGATTTTAATAGCGATGGTATTGGACTGGGTCCAATCAATTATTCAAATACCATAGAAGCTAAGACGGGATTGGAAAGTAAGCAGTTCAATATGGATGCTACTCAATTAAGACAAATTGAAAGAGAAGCTCTAAGGTTATCTAAAGCAAGAGATGCCGAAACAAGAGATGCCGGAGCTAAAGTTAAAAAGGAGGCCGAAAATGCTAAATCTGGAGAAATTACATCAACAACTCAATCAACTTCTCTTGTTTTTAAACATCAAGATTCTCTTTCTGATAATTCTAGAGAAGTTAAATCTTTGAAAACTCCGAGTAGTGTTATAGTATACCCTATAAAAGCAAACACAGTTTTAGAAATGGTATCTAAAATCGAGAATTTAAACCGTGATCCACAAACTCAAGTCGTTAAAACTGAAGCGGTTCGTTAATTTTCCAAAATAATTAACCCGATCAAAACTTATTTAAAAACTTTAATCACCACCATTTGACTTTTTCAAAGCAAAAAAATATTATTTGTCAGTTAAAAAAATAATTGAGAAATATTTCAGAATTATTTTTAGAATTCAAAAATATTATTTTAAGAAAATTAAACAATAAACCCCATGCCAAAGCGCAAAGATCTTAAATCTATTTTAATTATTGGCGCTGGTCCAATTGTAATTGGTCAGGCTTGTGAATTTGATTATTCAGGCACTCAGGCTTGTAAAGCTCTCCGCGAAGAGGGTTATAAAATAATCTTAGTAAACTCTAATCCGGCAACGATTATGACCGATCCAAATATCGCCGATCGGACTTACATCGAACCAATCACCCCAGAAATCGTTGAAGAAATTATTCGCAAAGAACGGCCCGACGCAATCTTACCAACCGTCGGTGGGCAAACGGCATTAAATTGCGCGATTGCTTTGGCAAAAAATGGTGTTCTAGAAAAATATTCCGTTGAGTTAATCGGCGCTTCGATTGAGGCAATTAAAAAAGCCGAAGATCGGGCTTTATTCCAAAAAGCTATGGAAAAAATTGGCTTAGAAACTCCTAAAAACGCCATTGTACATAATTTAGAAGAAGCCAAATTGGCTTTACAAAAAGTCGGTTTGCCGGCAATTATTCGCCCTTCTTTTACTATGGGCGGAGCGGGTGGCGGTGTTGCTTATAGCGAAGAAGAATATTTACAAATCGTGGCTTATGGCTTAACAATCTCGCCAACGCAAGAAGTGTTAATCGATGAATCAATCATCGGCTGGAAAGAATATGAAATGGAAGTGGTCCGCGATAAAAATGATAACGCCATAATTATTTGTTCGATTGAAAATATTGATCCAATGGGAGTGCATACGGGAGATTCAATCACCGTTGCGCCGGCATTAACTCTCACCGACAAAGAATATCAAAATATGCGCAACGCTTCAATCGCGGTATTGCGCGAAATTGGCGTTGAAACGGGAGGTTCGAATGTGCAGTTCGCGGTTAATCCGAAAAATGGCAAAATGACCATCATCGAAATGAATCCGCGCGTTTCGCGCTCATCGGCTCTCGCTTCAAAAGCAACGGGCTTTCCAATCGCCAAAGTAGCCGCCAAACTTGCAGTCGGATTCACTCTCGATGAAATCAAAAACGACATCACGGGCGGAATCACGCCAGCTTCCTTCGAGCCAACCATCGATTATGTTATCACCAAAATCCCCAAATTTACTTTCGAGAAATTCAAAGGTAGCGATAGCGTTCTTTCCAGCTCAATGAAATCAGTTGGCGAAGCTATGGGAATCGGTCGCTCCTTCATCGAAAGTTTCCAAAAAGCCTTGCGCTCTTTAGAAGGAAATCTTAGTGGCATCGAAGAAGTTAAAATCTTAATCGAAGATGATGAACAGCGCAGAAAAGTAATCCGTCAAAAATTAAAAATCGCCTCTCCAAATAGAGTTTTATTGATTGCGCAAGCTTTACGCGAAGGAATTTCCGCCAAAGAAATCAACGAAATCTGTAGCTACGACCCGTGGTTCATCGAACAAATCGAATCAGCAATTTTAGTTGAAAATAAAATTAAAAAAGACGGTTTACCCAAAAATTACGAAGATTTTTTGAATCTTAAAAGAATGGGCTTTTCCGATAAAAGATTAGCAAAATTATCCGGAATTACCGAGAAAGAAGCTAGAGAAATCAGACGCGAACTCAATATCCACCCAATTTACAAAAGAGTTGATTCTTGTTCCGCAGAATTCGATTCAATCACTCCTTACATGTATTCAACTTACGAGTAAAATGAAATATTTATCTTATAGAAATCTTCACAATAAAAATGAATTATTTGTGGAAAATGTGGCAATTTCTGAAATTGCTAAACAAGTCGGAACGCCTTTCTATTGCTATTCGCGCCTAACTTTATTTGAAAATTATCAAAATTTTGTTGAAGCTTTTGAGAAAAATAAAATCACTGATTACAAAATTTGTTACGCCATCAAAGCCAATTATAATTTACATTTAGTAAAAATTTTAGCTGGGCTTGGAGCCGGAATTGACGCGGTTTCAGCTGGAGAAATCCATCGCGCAATTAAAGCCGGAGTTAATCCTAAAAAAATTGTTTTTGCCGGAGTTGGCAAAACTCGCGAAGACTTAACTTTTGCCTTACAAAATGGTGTCGAAGAATTTTCGGTTGAATCGGTTGAAGAAATGTTTTTGCTAAATGAGGTCGCCACAAATTTGCACAAAATTGCTAAGTTTTCGTTGCGCGTCAATCCTGATGTCGACGCCAAAACTCATCACAAAATTTCGACTGGACGCAAAGGCGATAAATTCGGAGTCGATATTGATTTTGTTGAAGAAATTTACACTCTAGCTTCAAAACTTCCCGCTCTGGAAATTTTCGGAATATCAATGCATATTGGTTCGCAAATAACTAGCCTCGAGCCTTTCAAATTGGCATTCGCCAAGCTTCGTCAAATCTGTAAAAATTTAAACAGCCTAGGTTTTAAAATAAAAAACTTAGATTTTGGTGGTGGCGTTGGCATCAATTACCAGAACGATAAAACCATTAATTTTTATGAATATATCGAATTGATTAAAGAGACAATTCAAGATTTAAATGTTAAAATTACAATCGCCCCAGGGCGCGCCATTGTTGGAAATACAGGACTTTTGATTACTAAAACAATTTATTTAAAAGAAACTCCGCGCAAAAATTTTGTTATTATCGACGGCGCGATCAATGATTTAATGCGTCCCGGACTTTATGGTTCTTATCACGAAGTTTTGCCGATTGAAAAAAAAATTGGACCTAAAGCCACTTTTGATTTTGCCGGACCAGTTTGCGAAACCACCGATATTTTGGCGGTTAATCGCGAGATCGTGATTCCAAATGTCAATGATTTATTCGCCTTTTGTAGCGCTGGTGCGTATGGCTCATCGATGTCTAATGAATATAATTGCCGACCTTTGGTGCCGGAAGTTTTAGTCGATGATAATAAGTTTGAAATTATTCGTCGAAGACCGACTTTTGATGACATGCTTCATTTAGAAATATTGTAAAATTATGAGTAAAAAAATTTTAATTGCCAAAATTATTTCAGCTCGAGGAATTAAGGGCGAAATAAAGATTTTATATTTTGGAGATGATGTTAAAAATCTTGAAAATTACTCAATTTTTGATGCAAAAAATAATCAAATCGCTATCAAATTAATCAATAAAATTGCCATTGGTTTTAATGATTCGGGAGATAAAATTGTCGTTGCCAAAATTGCTGGAATTGATGATAGAAATAAAGCTGAACTACTTAGAGGGACAGAGCTTTTCACCGATCGCGAAAATTTTTCAAAAACCAAGAAAAATGAATTTTATATTACTGATTTAATTGGTTTAAAAGTTTTTAATTTACAACAACAAGAAATTGGTAAAATTATTAATGTTTTTAATCGTGGCATTTCAACCGCAATTGAAATTGAATTTCTTGATAATTTTATTCCCGTCGGATTTCAAAAAATTGATAATTTTCCCTTCAAAAATGACTTTTTCCCAAGCGTTGATGTTGAACTCGGAGCGGTTGTTTTTGAAGCCCCGGAATTGGTATAAACTAGAATTTATAAATCAAACTAGCGCGCGTAAAAGAATAAGTTGAATCAAATGAAGTGGTGTTAATTATAACTTTTGAACTGGTGCTTTTGACGCTCGATGCAAAACCATCTCCTGAACCAGAAAATTGCGTGTAATCGATGATTGCTCTTAAGTGATCTTGAATAGATATATCAATCCCCGCTCCAACACCAATACTTGGATAACTTCCGCTATTAATCATTTTAGTTTCATCAGATTTTTGAACAATAAAGCGCGAGGTTGACATGCTTAAAGCCAGCTTTACATAGGGTATAAATATTTTGAAAATATTAAACCCAAATTTACCCGAATAATATGAATAATTTGAAAATGAATAATTAATTTTTTTATATTCTCCATTATCAATTTTATTGCTACCAACTTTAAATTCGCCAATATTCATGGCATATTCCTGACCTAAAAATAATCCGCTCGAAAATAATCTACCCTGCCCAATTACGATTGAAGGCAGTGATTTTGATCCTGAAAAATTGAATTTATACGCAGGTACGGCATCTTGTAACTGACCCCCTTGTTGGTAAGATATTCTTGAATTTTGAGAAAAATTCACGGTTGAATCTATTTTGGCAATACCCACTCCAAAATAAACTCCATTAAAATTATTATCATGAGTAAATTTTTTTTTGGCTGATGGCGCGATATCGCAAAAATATGATTGACGATTTGAATTATCATAAACTCTATAACCAGTTCCTTTTCCATCTTTAAAATTTGTATATTTTTTAGTATTTGCCGTTGGAACTACAGCATTGAAGCTGTTAGCGTAATCGTTATTTTTTGGCTTATTATATTGGGTTGTGTCGTAATCATTCGCTAATGAATTTCCATATTTATTTGGGGTCGAAGGGCTGGCATAGTTAAGTTGATAGCTTTCGATATTATCTTCATAATTATTGTAATAATTAGAATAAATATTATTTTTCTGAAATGATGAATTATTAAAATCTTGCGCCAGCAAACTAGAAATCTTGATTGTGAAAAAAAATAAGGAAAGTAAAAAAAACTTTAACATAATTAAAAGCGATATAAAATTCCGAGTTTAAGTGAATTAATTTTGAAATCCGCAACATAAGAATTTTCCGATCTTGTTGTGTTATCTGAATTGGCTTTTTTGTTTAAATAAAAAGAACCCATTGATTGCGGAACGATCCAATATGAGTAATCCGCAGTAACTCTAAAGTGATTTGAAAGTAAATATTCGGTTCCTAAACTTAGGCGAATCGGAGGCGGATTTTCTCCATCATCGGCTTCTTGAATCGTATAATCGCCACCAACTTTTAAACTCGACGAAGAAAGTGAACCGATTCCCGCATTTAAATAAACCATGGATCTACCCGTTAATAAATAACCAATTTTGGCATTAAACATTGCATAATTACTCAATGAAAAAGTTATGTTTTGAGTAACTTCATCGCTATTTGTTGAGGTTCCATCGGGATTGCGCTTAACTTCATAAATTTTCATTTTTCGGTTGAATTCCAGAGGAAGAGTGCGAATTTCAAGATCGGTCGCCAAATACATTCTATCAATTAAAAATCCGCCACCTACCGTAACAAATGGCATCGAAGATGATCCAGAAAAACTATTTTTGGAACCAATTTCTGAAAAAACTGGAATGCTTGAGCTTTTTGAACCTATATAGGTCGATGGCGTTGAATCTTCAACCTTAAATGCTCCAGAAAATTTTGAAGCTTCCATTCCCACTGAAAAATATACACCATTCCAACTATCTTCACTTGAAGTTGATTCCCATTTTTTATCAACGAATGGTTCGCAATTATAAGCTTTTCCTTCGGGATCAACTATTGAAATTCCGGATTTAATGCTTGGACTTCCCGCCGATGAACCCCCGCCTCCGTAGCCCATTGAGGCTCCGCCGCCGAAAGCGTGGGAATCACTAATTTTAAATAAGAAAAATACGAATAAATAACAAAGAATAACTTTTGATATTTTTAATGTATTTACAATAAAACTCTTTATCATTTATGAAGATGAATTTGTAAATTAACAATTGTGAATTTTCGAACCAATTCTTAAGCGCAAAGCATTAAGTTTAATAAAACCCTGAGCATCTTTTTGATCATAAACCGAATCTTCTTCAAAAGTGACATGAGCCATTGAATATAAGCTAGAAGCGGATTCGCGCCCCATTACATAAACATTTCCTTTGTATAATTTTAAGCGCACTTTGCCTTCAACTTTTTCTTGGCTTTTATCGATTAGAGCTTGAAGCATCAACCGCTCAGGCGCAAACCAAAAACCATTATAAATTAAACTCGCATATTTTGGCATTAATTCATCTTTCAAATGCCCAGCTTCGCGATCAAGCGTGATTGATTCAATGGCGCGATGCGCAACCAATAAAATCGTGCCTCCGGGCGTTTCATAAACTCCGCGCGATTTCATGCCGACAAAGCGATTTTCGACCAAATCTAAACGACCAACACCGTTTTTGCCACCCAATTCGTTGAGCTTAGTAAGAATTTGTGCCGGCGACATTTTTTTTCCGTCAATGGCGATTGGATCACCTTTGGCAAATTCAATTTCAACAATTGTAGCTTGATTTGGCGCATCTTCAGGACTGACGGTGCGTTGATAAACATATTCGGGAGCGGGTTGCGATGGATCTTCCAAAACTTTACCTTCGCTCGAAGTGTGAAGTAAGTTGGCATCAACGGAATAAGGCGCCTCGCCTTTTTTATCTTTGGCGACGGGAATTTGATTTTTTTCCGCGTATTCGATGAGTTTGGTGCGAGAATTTAAATCCCATTCGCGCCAAGGTGCGATGATTTTAATGTCGGGTTTGTTAGCGTAATAACTAAGTTCAAAACGCACTTGATCATTGCCCTTGCCCGTAGCGCCGTGAGCGACCGCATCGGCTCCAACCATTTTGGCAATTTCAATTTGTCTTTTGGCGATTAATGGGCGCGCAATCGAGGTTCCAAGCAAGTAAACGCCTTCATATAAAGCATTGGCGCGAAACATTGGAAACACATAATTGCTCACAAATTCTTCGCGCAAATCTTCGATAAAAATTTCTTTGACGCCAAGCATTTGGGCTTTTTTACGAGCAGGCTCAAGCTCTTCACCCTGCCCTAAATCAGCGGTAAAAGTAACGACTTCGCAACCATAATTTTCTTGCAACCATTTTAAAATAACTGAGGTATCGAGACCGCCAGAGTAGGCTAAAACGACTTTTTTGATTTTGTTTTTTGACATTGAATTTTTAGTTTTTTTAATTATTTTCGGCGAACAAAAATATTAGTTTTCATTTAAAAATACAAGCTTTTATCGGAAATTTTTTCTAAAAAATTATGCACTTCGTGGGAGTTTTTTTTAAAAGAAGTGAAAATCGTTGCCATTGTAAGAGGCGCATTAAAAACAATGTTAACGCCTTATGTGGCGATTGGAATCTCAGTTTAAATGAAGTGATCATTAGCAATGCCTGTGAGCAGCTAGGTAAGCAAAATGCTCCTGATACCC
>CAIOKL010000018.1 GCA_903858915.1 uncultured Alphaproteobacteria bacterium
TGCAAAACATATTTTTTTATGAAGTTTTTTGCAATGTTTTACTTATAACCGTAATTCATGTTTGGCTATTCACCGCGATATTCATGCTCAATGGCGCAATTGCCTCGAAATCAAAATCCGGCTTTATTACTTTTACAATTTTTTTAGTTTGTAGTTTTGTGCTTTTTTTTATTGAAAATACTCATTACGAAATCTCTAATTTTGCGCATAATATTTTGAGCCTAAAGAATTTTACTTCGATGAATAATACGATTAGCAATATATTTTCTTTGGAGTTACGCAACGATTTAGGAGGAAATAATAGCGTTCAAAGTTTTATTGGTTTCGCCTACACCTATCATTATTTAAACTGGTTTTCGAAAGTGGAAATTATTAAATGGCACAAGCTTCCGAAGCAAAAAATGTTGGCAGTTTTAGGATTATATTTGGTTATTTTAATTTTTTACGCAATCGATTATCGCTTGGGTTTTTTAGTAACAATTTTTTTAAGCGTCGCCCATGTTTTTCTAGAATTTCCTCTAAATTTTTTGTCATTTCGCGACTTAAAAAATCATTTATTTTAAATTAAATTTGTTTACGCAAATTTCACGGCGAGTAAATCGCCGTATTCGCGATGAGTTTTTATTTTGTAGATTATAAAATCTCCAACCTTGGAAACACGGCTTTCGGCTCGTTAATCGGATGTCCAACTTTTAAAAAATCGGTAAGATTTACAAAATTTCTTTTACTATTTTCAACATTAAGCAAATCTAAAATTTTATTGGCGCTTACTGGCACAAAGGGCGCAAGCAAAATGGCAATGAGTCGAAGCGCTTCCGCGGTTTCGTGAAGCGAAGCGTTCATCTCGTCAATTTTACCTAATTTTTTCAAATTCCACGGCGCGGTGTCGTTGAATTTTTTATTGACCAAATTAGCAAAATCAATAACCGCTTGAATGGCTTTATCAAAGGCTAAATCATCAAAAGCTTGAAAATAATTTTCGATAAAGGGTTCGATGTGAGTATGCGAATGCTCTACTCCCGCGGGGATTTTGGCATCGCAATTTTTGTAAATCATCGCCAAACTTCTTTGCACAAGATTGCCAATATTATTGACAAGCTCGGCGTTGACGCGAGTAATTAAATGCGTGCGAGAATAGTCGCCATCATTGCCAAATGGCACTTCGCGTAATAAAAAAAAGCGAAAATAATCGACGGCCGTAGAGTTTTCGCAACCAAAAGATTGAATCCACTGAATTTCGGTGAGCGGGTCGATAACATTGCCAACAGATTTAGAAATTTTTTGTCCTTCATTGGTCCACCAGCCGTGGGCGTAGACTCCATAAGGCACATTAATTTCGGCGGCCATTAAAAAGGCGGGCCAATAAATGGCGTGAAACCTCGCGATATCTTTGCCGACGATGTGAAGTGGCGAATTAGAGCCATCATTCCAAAATTTTTTATAATTCATGTTTTCTTCGGCGAAACCGAGGGCGGAGAGGTAGTTGGTCAGCGCGTCGAGCCATACATAAATCACATGTTTTTCGTCATTTGGAACTTTAATTCCCCATGAAAAAGAAGTGCGAGAAATTGATAAATCTTTCAAACCGGATTTAACAAAATTGACGATTTCATTATGGCGAGAAATAGGGCGGATGAAGTCGGGAACGGCGTCGTAAAGTGCCAATAATTTATCTTGAAAAGCCGAAAGGCGGAAAAAATAACTTTCTTCGCGATGCCAAGTAACCTCCGCGCCCGTAGGTGCCTTGCCATCGACAATTTCATCGGCGCCGTAAAAAGCTTCGTCGCGAACGGCGTACCAACCTTCGTAAATATCTTTGTAAATGAAGCCATTTTTTTCTAAAATATTCCAAAATTTTTCGACGGTTTTTTTGTGGCGCTCTTCGGTGGTGCGAATGAAATCATCATTCGAGAGATTTAAAGTTTTGGTTAAATCACGAAATTTTTGCGAAACTTCATCGCAAAATTGTTGTGGATTTTTTGCTTTATTTAACGCAGATTTTTCAACTTTTTGCCCATGTTCATCGGTGCCTGTTAAGAAAAAAACTTGATGCGATTTTAAGCGATGAAAACGCGCCATGGCGTCGCACGCAATCGAGGTGTAAGCATGTCCGATATGAGGCGAATCATTGACATAATAAATCGGCGAAGTGATATAAAAATTTGCGGTCATGAGATTTGTAAATAAATTATTGTGATTATTATTTTAGTAATGTTAATTTTAAAAAATTTAACTGCAAAATAAAAGATTGATATTTTTTTTGCGAAACGCTAAAATTCTAGGGCAAATAGTAGTTTTAGATAAAGTCTGAGTAGAAATTTTGAATTTGATAACTTTAAAATAAATTAAAATCGATCACTAAAATCACCTTCAACCATGATCAAAAATATCAAAATCAACAATTATAAATGTTTTCAAAATTTTGAAATTAAAAATTTCAAAAGAATCAATATTTTGGTTGGCAATAATAATTCGGGAAAGACTAGTTTGCTTGAGGCGTTGGCTTTGTTGGATCCGAAGACATTTAAGCAGAAAATTGATGAAAGTAAAATTTCATTATTTTATAA
>CAIOKL010000019.1 GCA_903858915.1 uncultured Alphaproteobacteria bacterium
GACCGATTTGATAAGCCAATCCAGTTGTATAATAATATGAATTTTTTAAAGCGTTCGATGAATTATCACAATTTTGTAATTGTAAATTTTTTGAATAATCATAAGCGCAAGAATAATTGCCATTTTTGGCATATAAAGATTTTCCCCAAGATCCAAAAGATGATCCGAGAGTGAAGCCAAAATAACTCAAGCTCGCACCGAAATCATAAGAAAATAATTCATTTCTAGCGATGCCATTTTTGGTTTGAGGCTTAGCATATTCTGCGGTTGAAGATGCGGAAATATTTAAATTATCAAAATCATTTGAATAATTTATGCCTAAACTTAATAAATTTGTTAATTTAATGTCATTTGTATCGCGTGCAGTTTTGGCGGTAAAGCCTTGATTAGAGCTAAGCGGAGCGTAACTTGCACCCAGTTGAATTTGGTTAATTTTTTTAGTGTAATAACTGAATTTTAAAGCATCTTCTAGACCTTCGTAACTATCGTCGCGTAACGCTCGAAAATTAGTGCGATTGAAGTCGGAAATTTTGGAATTTAAACTATAAAAATTATCAACATCGCGGGGATAAAATCCTTTAGCGTAACCGCCGTGACCAATTGGTGATTGCGCTAATGTTATAAATCGCGGATGTTTAATATTTGCGCATTCCGCTGATAAAATATTGCCACTACAAAGTGCCGAATCTTGATTCAAAATTGGTAAATTAACATATTCTAAATATTTGCCATTGATACCGCCTGCCCCTCTTGCAAAGCGCGCCGGACCATATTTCATTTTTTGATTTACGGCAACAAAATTACCAAATTCAAAGCGTCCAAAATTATTGTCGAGATATAAAAAAGCTTGGTCAAGATTGGGATTTTCGTTTTTAGAATTAGTATTAAAATTAAATTCAAATTTTGAAGTTATTCCTAAATAATTGTCATCATTTAATTTTACCGCACCCTTCGCAAATACTTGATTATCTAAGCCAATATTGATATCGTTATCAATATAATTTTTAGAAAAATTATCGGGCAGAATATTTTTTTGATTGGTTTTTGTCAATGAAGAATTTATAATTCCATCAACTTCAAAAGAATATTTTTGATTATTTTGAAAATTTTTTTCAGTTAAATATGGCGATATGTTTTGGGCATTCGAGCCTTCAAAAACAAGCATTAAAACTGATAATAAATATATAAAAAATGGCATGAAATTTTTGATTTAAATTCAATTTTTAATAAATTTATAACATTAAAATAAAAGCGCTACATGGTTTATTTACCGCATTGGCCAATTCCGTCAACTCTTGGCAAAAAAACTATCGATTACGAAACGGTTTTTGAAAGAGCCAAAATAGTTTTGGAAAGATTGGAAAATCCACATCAAAAACTTCCGGCGATCATACATGTTGCTGGGACGAATGGCAAAGGCTCGACCGCATCTTTAATTGCTAAAATTTTTCAATGTCACGGTTACAAAGCGCATCTTTACACCTCCCCTCACCTTCACGATTGCAATGAAAGAATATTAATTGATGGGCAAAAAATTAGCGATCGCGAATTATACGCAACCATGGAAGAAGTTAGATTGAGCGCGCAAAATGTTGATTTAACTTTTATGGAAGCTTTTACAATTGGCGCATTTTTAGCATTTTCTAAAAATCCTGCAGATGTTCTGGTTGTTGAGTGTGGGATGGGTGGTAGAATTGACATAACCAATATAATTTCGCAAAAAATCGCCACCGTTTTAACTTCAATTTCAATGGATCATGTTGAATATTTGGGAGACAATATTCAAAAAATAACTCTTGAAAAAGCACAAATTATGCGCCCGCAAACCCCTTTAATTGTTGGTCCGCAGGCTAATATCGTCAAAGATTTAATAAAAATTTTAGCTAATGATCAACAAGCTTTAAGCTATTTTTATGATGAAGATTTTAGTGTTGAAAAAAGTGAAATCGATGGCGCGTTTGATTTTTTTTGGCAAAATAAAATATTGCTTCCAAACCTTAGAAAGCCAAACCTCGAAGGCGATCATCAATATTATAATTTTGCTTGCGCAATTGCTTGTTGCATGGCAATTAGTGATAAATTTAATTTTAATTATGAAGGCGTGAATCAAGCTGTTTCTAGCGTAAAATGGCATAGTCGTCTTGAAAAAATTAATAATAATTTAAATAAAATTCTAAAAAATTCGTTGAGTGAAATTTGGATTGACGGCGCCCACAATGAAGGCGGAGCCTTTATTCTAAGCAATTGGATAAAGTTGCAAAGTAATATAAAAAATTTTGTAATTTGCGGATTTAGTCGTGGAAAATGTAAAATTGAATTTTTAGAAAAGTTTAAAGATATCGCCGAAATATTTGCCGTAAGAGTTGACGGCGAGCCTTATCCAGAGAGTTCCGAAAACATTGTTGAATTTGCCAAAGAGCGAGGAATTTTTGTAAATAATGGTGAAAATTTGTTAAATGCAATAAACTTAATTGAAAATAAATCATTGGGCGAACCTTGCAGAATCATTATTTGCGGTTCCCTTCATTTAGCGCGCGATGTTCGACATTTTAATAAATAAATTTGTTAATTTAATTATAATTCTGAGTCGATTTTATTATTTTTTCCATAAACTATTTCGTGGAGTTCTTTATTCAAAAAATTGAAATCTTTGATTTCTTTTTTTGCCAATAAATCATCGATAATTTTAGCCGAAGCTAAAGCGTTTGTCCAGCCAAGAGAGCCATGTCCGGCGTTAATTAGTAGATTAGAAAATTTGCTAAGATCGCCAATTAATGGAAGAGAATTTGGGCGAAATGGTCTCAAGCCAACCCACTCTCTAACATTTTTTATATCGCCAAAATCTGCAAAAGTTTTTTCAACATTGCTATATAAAAAATTTAAATTTTTCTTGTTAATTGATAAGTTATTTCCGCTCATTTCAACGGTTCCGGCGGCTCTAAAAATATTGCCCAAGCGACTATAAACAATTTTATTTTCGTTGTCGGTCATTGTGAAATTTGGGGCGATAAATTCTTCATCACATTTAATCGATAAGCTATAGCCTTTGACGGGATAAATTTTGGGGTCAATTCCAATGCCTTTTAGCAAGGAAATTGATGATGCGCCGAGGGCGAAAATATATTTATCGGCAACGAGTACGCCCTTGTTGGTGTTGATTCCGGTAATTTTTTTATAATTTGTTAAAAGGTTTTTTATGTCGCAATCAAAAATGAAATTAACCTCATATTTTTCTTTGCAAATTTTTTCAAGTTCTTGAGTAAATTTATGGCAATCACCACTTTCATCATCTTTGAAAAAAATGCCACCGGCGAGCTTTTTTTCATCATTTAAGCGGGTGAGATTTGGTTCTTTTTTTAAGCATTCTTCCGCGCTTAAAATTTCAAAATCGCGATTAATAAAACTAAATTTTTCAAGTTTTTTTATTTCCGCTTCAAAATTTTTATTGTTGCGATAAAAATGTAAAATTCCATTTTTAGATAAATCAAATGATTTTCCATTGAGTAAAGATGGTTCTTCACTTAGAATCTCTTGCATTAAAGACTTGCTCAGCGATGAAATTTTGAAGAGTTTTTCACAATTTTTAATATAATTTTCATTCGAAGAATTTTTAATAAATTCAGCAATCCAACTATAAAATTCTTTGTTCGAAAAATCTTTTAAATGAAGATATGAGTTGGCTAAAAAAACATTTTTTAACATTGATAACAAAGAGCTTTTGTTTGACCAAGTTTCGATGTGAGAATAGCTAAGTTGACCGCCGTTTGAGTTGGAACACCCTTCCGCGGATGATTGTGATTTGTCAATCACCGTCACCTCATGACCCGATTTAGCTAGAAAATAGGCGGTTGAAACGCCAATTACACCTGCACCCAAAACAATTACTTTCATTGCAAAAAAAAGTTTTTAAAATTGTTAAAAAAAATAAAAAATGACCCAAAATTTAAGCTTAAACAACATTAATGTTTTTAACATTCCATCTAATTATCACTTTATCGAAACCATTGCTAATTGGTTAAAAAAATATTATAACAACGATTTTTCAGATTTAAAGATTTTTTTACCAAATCAAAGATCCTCAAGAAAATTACGCAAAGAATTATCAAAATTAGAAAATTTTGAAACCAAATCATTTGCAAAAATTAAATCTTTCGCAGATTTAAATATTGAAGATTTTTATGATTTTTTACCAAATCAATTATGCGCAGAAACAATAAGCGAGCTATCTAAAATAAAGGTTCTAAACCGAGTCGATGCGATATTTATTTTATGTGAAGAGGTTAAAAAAAATGCCATTTTCGGCGCGCAAAATTTCACCCAAAGATATAAAATTGCCAAAAGTTTATATCAATTATTTGAGGATTTAGAGGAAAATCAAATTGATGCTTCGCAAATTAAATTAATTGATGATTCAAATTTGGCAAAACATCATCAATTTACCGTAGAATTTTTTCAAAGTTTTTATATTCAAATTAAAAATTATTTACTCAAAAATAATTTAATGTTTTCGACTAATTTTCATAATTTATTATGTAATAAATA
>CAIOKL010000020.1 GCA_903858915.1 uncultured Alphaproteobacteria bacterium
CGATGACATTAATGACACATTCGATTATCAAATTATTTACAACAATATTAAACAAATTATTGCCAAGAAAAAATATAATTTAATCGAGTGTTTGGCGAAAGATATTTTAGAAATGATATGCTCGCAAGAGTTGGTTTCATTCGCTCGAGTCGAGATTGATAAAATAAAAATCTTTGAAGATGTTTATTCTTGCGCGGTGGTTTTAGAAAAAAAATTAGGTTAATTTTATTATGATAGAATCGGAAATTCAAACAATTTTGAATGGCTTTAAAAATTATTTTCGCTTGCGCAAAATATTATCTTTTTTGTGTTATTTTTCGATTTTTATTTCTTTAGGTTTTTATTTTTCTAATTTTTTTGAAAAGAAGCGCACCGTTCGGATTGTTAGCCAGTTAAACGATAAACAAAAAACTTTTAACGCCGAAAAAATTATGATTAATCCGAGAATTACCATCAAACATGATGACGGCAAAATTTATAGCATCAATGCCAAGAAGGCTTATCACCCAAGCGACGAAGAAGTTATTTTGCAAGAAGTTTTTGCCAATTCTGAAATTGGCACGATTAGCGCCGGCGAGTTGCAAGTCAAGGATGAAGGCGATCATTTAATTTTTACAAAAAATCCTGTTTTAATTCTTAATAAATAATTTATGAATAAATTTGGCAATATTTTTAATTTTACAACTTTCGGAGAAAGCCACGGCGAAGCAATTGGTTGTGTGGTTGATGGCTGTCCTTCGCTAATTGATTTAAATGAAAGCGATATTCAAAAATATCTTGATAAACGCAAACCCGGACAATCAAAATTTACCACTCAAAGACAAGAAAGCGATGAAGTAAAAATTTTATCTGGGGTATTTGAAGGCAAGACCACAGGCACGCCAATCGCATTATTAATTCACAATCAAGATCAAAAATCGCAAGATTATGGCGATATCAAAGACAAATTTCGCCCTTCTCACGCCGATTACACTTATTTCAAAAAATATGGCATTCGTGATTATCGCGGTGGCGGTCGATCTTCGGCGCGCGAAACCGCAATGCGCGTAGGTGCGGGAGCAATTGCACGCAAAATTATCGAGAAAAATAATATTGAAATTTTTGGATATATTTCGCAAATTGGTGAGAAAAAAATTGATTATAATTCAATCGATTTCAACGAAATTAATAATAACGAATTATTCTGCCCCGACAAAAAAGCCGTCGGCGAATTTAGCGATTACTTGCTCGAGATTCGCAAAAAAGGCGATTCAGTTGGAGCGATTGTTGAAATCGTCGCGCGCAATGTGCCAATTGGTTTGGGAGAACCGATTTACGACAAACTTGATGCGCGCCTCGCCAGCGCCATGATGTCAATCAATGCCGTCAAAGGCGTTGAAATTGGCTTTGGCATGTCGAGCGCTTCGTTGCTTGGGTCGCAAGTTGCCGACGAAATGTTTAACGAAAATGGCAAAATTAAATTTTCTTCAAATAATTCGGGAGGCGTAATTGGCGGAATTTCTTCGGGACAAGATTTAGTCGTGAGATTTGCGGTGAAGCCAACCAGCTCAATTTTAATTCCTCGCAAAACCATCGATATTAACGGCAATAATTGCGAAATTATCACCAAAGGTCGCCACGATCCTTGCGTCGGAATTCGCGCCGTTCCCGTCGGCGAAGCCATGATGGCATGCGTTCTAGCCGATTTTCTTTTGCTGAATAAGGCTAAAAATTATCAAAATTAATTTTAATTTTTTAAAATTTTTGATTCAAAAATTTTATTAAATAATTATTTCAAAATTGTGTTGGATATTATTTAAAATAAAACATCAATTGCGTTGAGCGCGATTAGTTTGATTATTTATTTGAGTTTGCCAAAAAGAATTTTAAGCTCAAAAAAAATTTCAAATAAATTCCGCGATAATGAAAAAATATTTTATAATTCTAAATTTAATTTTAAGTCTCTTATCAAGCGCTTCAATGGCTCAGGAGCCAACGGCATCAAAACCACAAAATCAAAAAAATTCGCGCTTTGAAGAAAAGCTTCAAGAAAATAAAGAAAAAAGACAAAAAAAATCGGAAGAAGTTCAGCAAAGAATTGAAAAAAGACGCGAAGAATCAAAAGAGCGCAGAGAAAATCGTAATAACGAAAGAAGAGAAGAAAGAGGAAACGAAGAAAGAAGAAATGATAGAGAATCGGGAGATAATCGCGAAAGCTCTAGAATGGAAAATCGCGTTGCAAAAACGCCTGAATTAAATCAAACTTCACCGGAAAATCGTCAGCCTTCTCAACCTAGAGAAATGCGCCGAGAAGACCGAAGATAAATAATTTATTTTAACAATGAAATTGCGGATTTTTTTATACATTTTTTTAATAAATTTATTGTTAACAAAGCTGTCTTTTGCCGAAGAAATTTCCGCAACGAGTTCAAAAAATTACGAAGCTCAAACTATTAAAAAAGATAATGAAATCGAGATTCGTTTAGTTCCCAAAAATCCTCCTCCAAAAGTTGAAAAAAATTCAGAAAACGAAGATTCTGAAAGCGATGACGAAGCCGACACCGACCAAGAAGAAATGGTTTATGAAAAAAATGTTGAAGGCGGTAATTTAAGTGCCAAACAACTTGCCGATATTAAAACTAAAAATGCCAATGATGTAAGAGAAAATTCTTTGCAATTATGGCGCGAAGAGCAAAAAAGAATGCGCGATGAACGCATAAAAGCTCGCAAAGAAGAAGCACGAAAAAAATATCAAGCTCAAAAAGAAAGAAGTGTTATAAAAGAAATTGAGAATTTAAATCAAAAATTAAAAGCTGAACAAAAATTAAAAAATAATCAAATAAATAATGCCAATCAAATTCAAGCGCCCGTAGGTTCCGTGCCAACTCCGATTAATAATTCTTACCAAATTCAGCCTTCAAATACAACCAGCGTTCCGACGGCAAATTCTTCAAGCGGAAGCGTTGTAAATTCGGGAACAATGCCAAGTTCACCTTCGCGATAAAATTCATAATAAAAGTTGATATAGTTAATTAATTCTTCAAAATATTGTAAAAAATTAAAAAAATTTATGCATAAAATTGAAGAAAAAAATCAAGCTCATAATATTTTGATAGATCTAAAAAATATTAGCTTAACCATCGATGGAAAAAAAATTTTAGAAAATATTTCATTATCTTTGGAAAAAGGGAAAATCAAAACTTTGATCGGAATTAATGGCGGTGGAAAAACCACCCTAGCCCGCATTATTATTGGCGCGGTAAAAGCTTCAAGTGGCAAAATTACAAGACAAAAAAATATAAAAATTGGGCATATGCCTCAAAAAATTCAAGTCGATAAAACCATTCCGATGAGCGTGATGGATTTTATTAAACTCGTGAATGATAATGACTTAGATGAAAATCTTCAATCTTGGTGCAAAAGATTAAAAATTGAAAATATTCTCAATAATCAAATTCATGAAATTTCCGGCGGTCAGCTTCAAAAAATATTATTTTTACAAGCGGTTTGCGGAAATAATGATATTTTAATTTTAGACGAACCGACGCAATTCATGGATATTTCTGCGGTAAATGAGTTTTATAAAATACTCGAGGAGATTAGAATAACAAGCAATTGCGCTATTTTATTAATCTCGCATGATTTACATTTAGTTATGCAAAAAACTGACATGGTTTATTGCATTAATCGCCATCTTTGTTGTCATGGCAAACCCGAAGACATCAATAAACATCCCGAATATTTATCACTTCTCGACAATTCCGCGCAATTTAAAAATGGCTCAGAGATAGCTTTTTATTCGCATCATCACGATCACGCACATAAAATATAATAAATTTTATTGAATATACAAAATAAATAATTTAATTATACAAATTACCAAAAGTAATCGATTATTTGTAATTTAAATAAATTTTATGAAGCGCTCTAGAAATTTTTTTGATTCCGGACAACCATCTTCGATTATAACGCCTTCTCAATTGCCTCCCCAAGCTTCATCAAATGATTTTGCTCTTGGAGATTTAACGCTAGAATCAAAAATTTTACCACCCTCAAGAGAAAAAGTTAAAATATTGGAACTTGATTCCGAAAATGAGAGCTTTAAAAAATTAAAAGAATTTGGTTTTAGAAATGAAAATATAACCTCCATCGCAAATAGAATAAAAACCTCGAACACCGTGGTTCAAGACTTGGCGGACAGTTTGGAAGGTTTAAAAATTTTGAAGGAAATCGGTTTTAAACCCTCGCAAATTTCGGCTATTTTTAGTCAAGCTGGCAATAATATAAAATTAAAAATCGGCAATTTTCTAGAAAATTTGGATTATATTTTAAAAGCTAAAGATGACGGCCTCGATTTGAAAAAAATTACTATTTTGCTTGCCTCGACCGGCGGAAGAATTAACAAGCGCATCGAAACTTTAAAAGAATATGGAATTGCAACTTTATTTAATTGTGGATTTTTCGATCCTAAAGAAATTATAAAAAAATCCGACGAATCCTTGCAACAATCATCTCAAGTTTTTGGCAAAAATTTTGTAGATAAATTGGAAACTTTGATTGATCTCGGCGTTTTTCCGCGAAGAATAAACAGAATTCCCGCGGAACAAAAAATAAGTAAAGTTGAAAAATTGGCAAACCATATTGAAATTTTTAAGAAACTTACAGCGCCAATTGAAGAAGGCGGTTGCAACATCGACAAAGACAATATAAATATGCTTGCCGATAAATTTATTGATGATGTTTACGGTATACAAAAAAACACTTTTTTATTTAAAATTTTCCAAAAATTTATTGAAAAAAATTTTATTGCGAATTCTTCGGCAATTGAAAAAATTCAAGTTGGATTAGTGATGAATAATTTTATAGAAAAAGAATTAGATTTAATTAATTACGGGCTTGAGGATGCAGTTTTAAGCCATTTGGATCGAAAATTTGAAGGCGAAAAAATCAACAGAAATTTTTATAATATTTTTGCCATAAATTCTCAAGCAAATCAAATCAGAGAAAATAGGAATAGAGCTTTCAAAAAGCGCGTTAAAGATACATTGGCAACCTTCAAAGATGAAGTTGAGGTTGAGGCAGAATTTGAAGAAGTTGAATTCGAAAAAACCACGCCCGATGAGCCAGTACTAATCGTCGATGCCAATTTTGTTAGAATCGAACAACCAAAATTGGATTTCGAAGAAATTTTATTTACGAGTATATTTGAATTAAGCGCCGAGGGTATAATTTTTAAAAATCAACCCGAAAAAAGCGAAGTCGAAAACCCGAAACTAACAACAGAGAGCTTGATTGAGGAAATAGAGGAGTCGAAAGATTGCGATGACTTTAAAGATCTTCCAAATGATGCTAGGCTTGAATTTGAAGGCGATGCGGGAACTTTATTTGAGAAATATATTTCTCAAGTTGAAAAATCGCCAAAGGAATTGCCTTCAACAATTATTAGCGAGCAAAAAGAATCGGGGCTTCCCAGCTTTAAAAAATCGCGAGTTTTTGGAAAATTATAAGAGGCAATATAATTAAAAAAACCGATTTCCATCACGCCATTTTTTAATTATGCCCAAATTATTCGAATAAATTGGCAATTGAAGATGGCACAAAAGCCGAAACTTTATTCGTTGAAAAATTGCCCTCTTTTTCGCCGGCTTTTTTAATATATTCATAACGAACGCTGAAAATTCCACCGCCCTCGCCTCCCGTAAGTAATCCACTAATCACCGAACCTAAAATTGGGATTTTGCCCAAGCCAAACAAGCTGTTAACAATGTAGCCGGGAACTATCATTCCCCTGATTTCCATCGCTTGATTTTTTAGATTAATTTTGCCTTTGGCGGTGACGCCAATTTTGAAATTATTAGCAACTAATGATTTAATATTTAACTCATCATTTGCAATTGAAAATTCAATATTTATTGAGCCAAAAGTAGTTTTTTCGCTTGAAAAAATTTTGTCTTTTATTTGCGAAAATAAACTATTTTTTGAAAGTTTTTTAACCGACTCATTTTCAAAAATTGTAATGTCGGAAATTATTTTAATTTCGCCATCGAGTACTAATTTTTTATCCACTAAATTTTGCCTAATATTAACTTTTGCAATGCCATTTGAAATTAAATTTGAAATTCCCAGAGCCTCGATTACAAAGCCTGCGTCATCTATTTGACCATCAATTAAATATTCTTCACTTTTTTCATTTTTTAAATTTTTTTGAATTTTTAAAGCGATATTTTTTTGCTTAGCGATAATGCCGTTTAAAGCTCCCGATTTACAAATTCCGTCATCGCAATTTAATTTTAAATTAAAACGATTGAGAATTTTTTTACCAAATAATTCTAAGCGATCGAGCGCGACATTTATTTGAATTTTTTGAGGAGAATTTTTCGAATTATCGTTAGAAAATTTAAAATTTAAAAGGTTTGATGCGTCAAAATATTTGCCCTTCAAAGATGCTTTGGCGATAGAATTGGCTTGGTCATAATCATAATTAAAGTTAAAATTATTTTTAGCAAAATTTTGATTTTTTAAATTAATTTTTTGCAAATTAAATGGACCGTAAGTGAATATAAATTCACCATTAATTTGAGCATTATTTTTAGGATTTTGTTCGTTAATTTTCGATTTTGTGAGAAGTATATTTTTGAACGCAACGGTTTTATCTTTTTCCA
>CAIOKL010000021.1 GCA_903858915.1 uncultured Alphaproteobacteria bacterium
GCCGCCGATAAAAAATAAATTGTAAGAAAAATTCCCAATTTTTCTGGGCATTTTAAAACATCATTAACATAAAAGGTTATAACCGATGCCGGAAGGCTTACGGCAAGGGAATTTATGAAAAAAATTCCCATGAATTTCAAAAATATTTTATTAGAAAAAATCTCTGAAAAAATATTTTTAATATTGAATTTGATTAGAATTTTTTGTTTTTCATTTTGAACTTTATTAAAGAAAAAAAAGATCGAAAAAAATAGCAAAGAAATAAAAATTAAACTTAAATAAAAATAATTATTTTCTTCATTTTTGAGCAAGATTTTTATAATTGTTGGACTGGATGCGGCAATTAGAATACCAATTAATCCAAAGAATTCTTTATATGAATTTATTTCGATTCTTTGCGCCGAATTTTTGGCAATAATTACCGCTAAAGCTTCAAAATTAACAACCGTTAAATTAAAAAAACTATAAGTCGCGAGCATTGAAAAACCGAGCCACAATAAAATTAACGACTCATTTGCAAAAGTTGGCGGATTAAAAAGCGCAAAAAAACTTAACGCTAAAAAACTCGCGCTTACATAAATTATTTTTTTATGCGAAATATTTTTACGAATTAAATAATCGGATAACAATCCCAAAAACGGCTCCTGAAGTGCATCCATAAGCCTTACCGCCAGAATTATAAAAGCTAAAAAAGCAATATTTACATCGAATTGACGAACATAAAAATCACTCACATTGATATAAATTGGTAAGCCAACAAACGCTAAAGGAATCGCTAAAATCGAATAATTAACGATGTTTTTTTTATTCATTTTTTCCTAAAATATCATTGGTCATTTTTGGATAGGAAGATTTGGCGCTTAACCAAATATCAACGAATCTTTTGGCAAAAATTAAATCCTTAATTTCGCCCGATAATTTGCCATTGAAATATAATTTTACACCACTTTTTGGATCAAAAAAAGCCGTTTTACGATCACCTTTTTTGACATCAAAAAATATTTCTTCAAGTTTATTTTGATAAATTTTAAGAAGGTTTGCGTCCTTGATATCATTGATTCTAGAGATTTCTTCTAACGACCTTCTAATTAAATCTTTTTTAGAAAAATCTCTTTGATAATTGATGATTATTGCAAATTTATTTTGATAAGAAAAATTTTTTACTTCACTTAAAAGTTCAATTTTATAAATCTTCAATCCCCACACTTTTAAATTATGCGTACCGAGGCTTGAAGGCTTGGAAAGATTTTCATTAATTTCTGAAAAATTTAAAATATTTTCTTGAGAAATTTGTTGCGCAAAAACATAATTTTTACATAAAAAATTCATCAAAAAAATTATAATTAATTTTAGAAAAATTTTTTTTCTAAAGGAAATTATTTTCATATTTTTTGTAATTCAAATTGCACTAGATCGGTGCGATTGGCGCTGAATCCCGCAATACAATAGCTTAAATAAAATCGCCATTTGCGAATAAATTCTTCGGAAAATCCCATCGCTAAAACTTGTGATTTTTTGGCATCAAAATTATTCAACCAAATTCGCAAAGTTTTTTCATAATCATGACCAAAATTTAGCTCATGAACAATTTTAAAACCATTATCCGCACATAAATGACGAATTACCGACTTAGATGGCAGAACGCCTCCAGGGAAAATGTGCTTTTGAATAAAATCAACACGACCTCTATAATTTTCAAAAACTTTTTCATCAATTGTAATGATTTGCAAAAGCGCTTTTCCATCATTTTTTAAAACATGATTTAAAGTTTCAAAATATTTATCCCAATATTCTTTACCTACAGCCTCAAACATTTCAATCGAAACGACATTATCATAAAAACCATCTTCATCGCGATAATCTTGTAGTTTTAAAGAGATTTTATTGCCATATTTTTCAAGCCTTTTTTTGGCATATTCATATTGTTTTTGAGAAATTGTTAAACATTTTAAATCATATCCGGCATTTACAGCCATCTCAGCAAAACCACCCCAACCACAACCAATTTCTAAAATATTTTTGCCAACAAGTTTGTTCAAAATATTTTGATATTTTGCTTCTTGTGCGCGATGCAAATCGAAAGGTTTATTGCCGAAATAAGCGCTGGAATAAGTCATTGATGAATCAAGCCACAATTCGTAAAATTCATTGCCTAAATCATAATGTTCTTCAATATTTTTCTTGCTTCCAGTTTTAGAATTTTTGGAAAATAAACTAGAAATATAGAGCATCAAAGCTTTAAATTTTCGAGCATGAAAAAAATTCTCCAAACATTCAGAATTTTGCGTCATAAAACTCAAAAGATTTGGCAAATTATCAACTTCCCACATGTCTTTTATGTAAGTCTCGCCAAAGGCAACATCGCCACCTTTTATTGCCAAATCCACGCAATCTAAATCTTTAATAATCAAAGTAGATTTGTAACCGGGCAATTCGCCTTTAAATGTTCTCTGCGTTAGGTCGGGCATGATAATTGTTAGAGAGCCATATTTAACTTTATCTAACGCGTCCCATAATAAATCGTGATTCATAAACTAATTTTTAGTTAAGGTTATTTTAGAATTTTTCTGCTCGGGCTTCGAGATATATTTTATTTTTTTAAAAACAATTTTTATCGCTTGTACATGAATTAAAATAATAACTTTCAATGTCATAAAAGGTATTTTAATAAATGCCAATATTAAATTTAAATCATCAAAATTAACTTCTTTTTTAGATATTACACTAGTTAATAATGTTTTTTCATTAGCAAAATAATCAATCCAAACGGCAATTTTATTTTGCTCAAAAATGAAACGGAATTTGTAAAATCCTTCTCGTTTAAAAAATGGCGAAACATGAAACTCTTTATCAGCTTCAAACCATTGATTATCGCTAATCGCGGAGCCATCCTTGTTAGAAATTACATAACAATGACTTTCTCCAAATGTATTGTTAACCTGCACGATGACGGCGCGCAATTTTTCGCTTTCATCGACACAAAATAAAAAACTTGCCGGATTAAAAACATAGCCCAAAACTCTTGGATGCGTAAACAAAAAAATCTTCTTAATATTTTGATCAATTTGATAATTTTTTAAAATATTCCACGCCCAATTTTCAATCGAGGAGCCATCTTTGGGGCCGTAATCTTTGTTATAAAAACTAAAAAGATTAAATTTATTTAGCGAGAAAAATTTTGTTGATAAATTTTGAATTTTTGCTATGTCAAAACAAATATAAAATACATCGTAAACAAATTGATTAACCTTCGGAAGAAGCCTTTTATGCATTACTTTGGCGAAGGTTATAAAGCTTGAATTTATTGCCATGGAGCCTTGATTTGCATTTTATTTAAAACTCGCAACGCCGAAGAAATTCCGTCCTCATGAAATCCAAAAGATTGATAAGCTCCACAAAAATAAATATCATCTTTTCCTTGAATTTCTTCAATACGCGATTGCGCTTTCACCGCCTTGGCATCAAAGATTGGATGCTCATATTCAAATTGTGCAAAAATATTTTTGGGATTGATTTCAATATTCGGATTTAGCGTAACGAAAAGCGGATAAGATTCGTTAATATTTTGCAAATTATTCATCCAATAACTCACCGATAAATTATTTTTTGCTAAATTTTTTGCAGAAGAATTATGCGAATAAACCCAACTCGCCCAAGCTTTCTTAGCTTTCGGCATCACCGCGCAATCTTTATGCAAAACTGCCAAATTTTTTTGATAAGTAAAGCTACTTAAAATTTCTTGTTGTTGTGGCGATGGATTTTTAAGAAATTTCAACGCTTGATCGGCGTGGGTTGCGATGATAATTTTATCAAAAATTTCTGTCGATTTTTGCGATTCAATTACCCATTTTTTTTCAGCATTTTGATAAATATTTTGTACCGCATCATTTAAACTAATTTTGTTATTGAATTCCGCGCAAACTTTTTTTACATATTGCTTGGAACCGCCCGAAACCGTAAGCCATTGCGGTTGATCGCTCACCGTTAACAAACCGTGATTTTTAAAAAATCTTACAAAACTTGTTGCCGGATAATCGTTAATTTTATCAAGTGGCGTACTCCAAATTGCCGATGCCATTGGCAATAAATAATAATCACGAAAATATTTACTAACTCTTAAATCATTCAAAAAATTCATCATCGAATAATCAAGATTGCGCTCTTGATTAAGAAGGTTTTGCGCGGTTTTATTGAAGCGCATAATATCCATCAACATTTTAATAAATTGCGGATTCAAAAGATTTTTTCTTTGCGCAAAAACTGCATTTAAATTTGTGCCAGCATATTCGATTTTAGAATTATCAATCTTGACCGCGAACGACATTTTGCTATTCTCGTAAGCGACTTCAAGCAATTCAAAAAATGCTTTTAAATTTGGATAAGTTTGGTGATTAAAAACAATAAAACCGGTATCAACGGCAATTTTTTTACCTTCGTAATTTATATCAACAGTGTTTGAATGCCCGCCAATATAATCATTTTTTTCATAAAATTTAATGTCATAATTTTTGTTTAAAAAGTAAGCGCAAACCATACCAGATATGCCCGAACCAACAATTGCAATTCGTGATTTTTGATCCATATAAATAGAATTTTAACTTAAGAAAAAATTGGAATTTTATAGTTAAAATGGCGTTTTTTTGCCTTAAATAAAACATTCTTAAACGAAAATAATTCATTTAAGAATGTCTTTTTCTAGCGAGAATATTAAGAGACTCAACCGCCAAAGTGAAAAACAAAGAAAAATAAAGATAACCTTTGGAAATTTTAATATGAAAGCCATCGGCAAGTAAAATTACGCCAATCATGAAAATAAATGCCAATGCCACAATTTTTAATGAAGGATAATTGTGCAAGAAATAACTAACTTTTTCAGAAGCCATCAACATAACAAGCATTGAAATAATAATTGCGGTAACGATTATTGGAATGTTGTTAGTCATGCCCACAGCGGTGATTACCGAGTCAAAAGAAAAGATAAAATCAATCAATGAAATTTGCAAAATCGCGGCCACCATGTTTTTGGAACCGTTAATTTTTTTCTCTTCTTTAGTTTCTTTAAAACCAAAAATTACATCGGAACCAATTTCCCAACCACTTTTGACGATTAAAAATAATCCACCGAAAATTAGTAGAAAATTTTTGAAAGAAAATCCAACTTCGCCGATTGTAAATAAAGGCTCGGTGAGTGTCATAATCCACGATAAAGTCATCAACATTAAAAGACGAATTATGAAAGCCAAAGATAATCCAAAAACTCGTGCCGTTTTGCGTTTTTTGGCGGGAAGTTTGGCGACAACAATGGCGATAAAAATTAGATTATCGATTCCAAGAACAATTTCTAGGAATGTAAGAGTGAGTAAGCTGAATAATATATCGTAAGTTAAAATATCCA
>CAIOKL010000022.1 GCA_903858915.1 uncultured Alphaproteobacteria bacterium
CTTTTAATTAATATTTATTTTTATAAAATCGTAAGCTAAAAAATATAAAAATCAAAATCTCTTTTATATTTATCTTGAAAATAAAATTTTTTTGAATTTTAGTTGCAAAATCTTTAATTAAAATGAATCCTTATAAATTATATCTTTAATAATCTTTTTAAAACCGACTAAAGATTTTTCAAAAAATGTTAAAAACATTATTAAAAATTTCATTTTTATTAATTTTACTTATCAACTCCTCATGCATACTGGCAGAATCGATGCCGTCAGATTGGAATTGGGGAATGAAACCGCGTCCTTTAACGGGAGTTAAAAATTTTCCTTCGGCAAAAACTGAATATGGCAAAGGCTTTCGCGATGGCTGTTATTCGGCGATGAATGCCGTAACCAAAGGCTTAACTTCGGATTTAGATCCACGATTTGATTTTCGTCGCATGAAAAAATCTTCGGATTACGGTCTCGGCTGGTTTGATGGCCTAGAGCAATGCACTTACATTATGGATTGGGATGTTCCTTAAAAAATTATGATAAAAAATAAAATTTTGAATATTGTCGCAATAATTTTACTCTTAAGCTCTTGTCGTGGCATTGATAATATGGGATTTTATCAACCAATTACCATGGATTTAAAAGTTCCCGATGGTCCGCCCGAATTCAAGGCTGGTTGGCATGCGGGCTGTAAGAGCGCGCTAGCTAATCGCGGTTTTCAAAATTCTTTTGTTTATCAAGAAGATCAAGGTCCCGATTATGGTTCGGGCGTTTATCAACATGACCCTTATTTCCAAACTGGTTGGCGAACAGCTTTTTTTGCTTGCGTTGCCTATGTTGCGGGCTTTGTTAGTATGCCTTCAATGCAATATTCACCTTTATCAAAATGAAACTTAGTTTAAAAAAAATTTTAATTATAATATTTCTCACTTCTTTGTTGAGCGGTTGCTATTCTGGCTCTCAAAAGATGATGCCAGCACTTGCCGATAAAGAAATGCTCGATGAAACTGACAAAACTACCGATGAATATCGATCTGGTTGGAAAGATGGTTGCGAAGTTGGCATTTCAAGTGGCGGTAATACTTTTTATAAAATGTTTTATCGTAACAATAAAATCGATGGTTATCGCATGTCATCTTCTCCCGAATATCGTGATGCTTGGGATAGCTCCTTTTGGTATTGTTATCGCTCAACTTACATTCGCCAAAAATCATCGGTTTGGGGTTCAATCATGAAGGGATTTCGTTAATGAAAAAAATTTTAATTTTAACTTTATTAATAATCTCTCTGAACTCTTGTCGTTGGCTTTCCGATGCTGGAAGACCATTTTATTCAATGACCAATTTTAAAGTTCCACCGGGAACGCCATCATTCCAACAAGGCTACAAAGATGGTTGCGCAACGATTTCTTACGCGCGGGGCAATCCATTTTACAAAACTCGTTACAAAGGTTATCGCTTTGACCCTAAAATGATTGGTAATTCCGAATATCGTTTCGGTCATTCGCGGGGCATTTCTTTTTGTTTTATGCAAATAATTGCACAACCACATTCTTCATTTGATAATTATCTCAATTATTACGATCCAACCATGATGGCTCAAGATTACAACACCGTCGGCGACGGACTTTTCGACGGCGGAGTTTTTAGTTGGAGCGCTACAAATAGCGGTGGCTTGGACAGCATTTTCGATGTTTATCAAAAAGGCGGTTCGGGAACAACTCGTGGCGTTTTCGATTCCAATCCGCTGTGGGCGGGCGGTTCGGTCGGGCAGTTTTTTGGTCAATCTTATAATGGCTCTTATTATGGAAATTAAAAAATTCACCTCAATAATTTTATTATTTTTAACACTTAATTCTTGTTCGCCTTATTGGTATAAACCGATGGGTTTTATTTTTAACCATGTTCCAAAAGAAGGCTCTCCGGGATTTCGTTTAGGCTGGATGCATGGTTGCGAATCAGGGCTTGGGACGCAATTCGGCGGAGCGATTTATCAAAGTTTTTATAGTTGGAAACGCGATCCCGACATCGCTTCTTCCAACCCAGATTACAAAAAAATTAAAGATCGTTATAAAAAAGAATTAAAGGGCGTTAATTGGAACAATCTTCAAGACATCAAGAAAAATTTTAGCGATTACAACACGATTTTTTGGGGCGGACATTATTTTTGTCGCCAAAGCATTTTGGGAACTCTTCAAGCCGCCGACATGAATCCCGCCCTACCCGACGAAGAACGCTTCAACCCCATGGCTCACAGCATCGGCAATGTTTTCAAAATGACCTCGAAAGGCGATACTCGAATCGGCACGGGCTTGTGGTAAGTTTCTTCGCGTTTAAAAAATAGCCTAAACGGCTATTTTTAGGTTATTCGCGTTAAAAAAATAGCCTAAACGGCTATTTTTAGC
>CAIOKL010000023.1 GCA_903858915.1 uncultured Alphaproteobacteria bacterium
AAAGAAGCTTTGATAAATAATTTATCAATTACGACATCTCAAATTCATGATGCCTAACAATCATTTGAGTTGAATTGTGGATTTGGTTTTTAACTATTTCAAGTCCCGCAATTTGATGAAGATCGTTGAAATCCATGGGTTTAAGGTGTTGAAGATTCAAATCATTAGGTAAAAGATTTAAATTATGAAAATTCGGAATCACAACTTTAGCGCCATATTTTTGTCCCGCTAAATTAGCTTTTTGCAAGCCAATATTTTTTTCACTAAATAAATCATTATCGGCGGTGATAATAAAATTCTTATCGGCGAATGTTGATTTAAGATTTTTTAAAACATGTTCGATATTTCCAGCGTCAAACGCAACCGCAACGGGCTTATTGGTCGCTAAATTAATCGAAACTGCGGTGGCAAAGCCTTCCGCTACAAAAATTGTTGAAGAATCTTTGATTTTTTTATCATCAATTATAAAAAAATTTCCTTGTTTTTTTCCACCTTTTAAAAAAGATTTTTTGCCATTCTGATCAATAAATTGAAGGGTTTGGATCTACCCTTTAATATTAAATAATGGAATAACAATTTTATTATCATTGGTAAATTTTATGCCATCAATCATCTTTTGATTGATGGATTTTTTTTGTAAATATTGATTTTGCATAATATTTAAAAAATCAGATTTATTAAATTTCTCAAAATATTTTTTGGCTTGTAATGCAACTTCGTTTGCCGTTGAAGAAGATTGATTATCTAGGGTTGATGAATTTTCTTTAATCGATATTTTATCATTTTTTATAATTAAATTTTGATTATTTTTTATGCTATTTAAACCCCATTTAAAAAATTCATCGGTTTTATAATTTTTAATATATCCCGCCTCGCCTCGCCAACATAATTCATATTCACTTTTTTTGCCAAAACGAATTTTTTTACCGACATTATTAAGTGCCTTAGCAATTGAATTTTCAAGATCATTGCTCTCAATTTTGATATTGGATTTAATGGCTTCCGCAAAATAATTCTTAATTTCATAATGATTAAGAATTTTATTATTTTTTGTGTAATTATCTTTATTTATAAAGCTTTTATTTTTGGTAATTATTTCGGCATTTTTCGAAATATTAATTTGATTTATTCCCTGATTTGCAATGTTTTGATGCTCTCTGGCACTAATTTCTATGCCGGTGTTTTCTTTTAATATTTTAATTATTTTTTCTTTATCATCGGCGATAATTATTGCTCTTTCTTTGGCTCTTGAAATTTCGACATAAAAGTTTTTTTGCGAGGTTAATTTTTGATGTTTACTTTCGCAAATAGCAATAACATTTTCGGTAGTCAAGCCTTGTGCTTTATGGGTTGTTAATGCATATGAAAAATCTAAATGTTTTGCTTCAAATGATTTTTTCTTAATCTCAATTAGCGAATCTTTACCTTCAATTTCAACAACAATATTTGAGCGATTTATTTTTTTTATAATTCCATTATCGGAGTTGATAATATTCAGATTTGGAATATTGCGATTA
>CAIOKL010000024.1 GCA_903858915.1 uncultured Alphaproteobacteria bacterium
ATTATGCCTTTAATTTTGTAAAGTTGTGGTGGATTTTTAAATTTATCCGATATTATTTATTATGTTTTTTTTAAATTAAATTTGTGAAAAAATTAATTTATATTTTTGATTTAAAATAAGATATTATATTATGATTCCCACAGTTGTTTTACCAAATTACGAAACAGATGAAGAAAAGAAAAAATATTTTCGAGATCTTGGATTTAAAGATGAAAAAAATTTTCAAGAAGTTAAAGAATTTAATACTTTTCAAGGTTATCCTGAGCCAAAAATAAAGAATAAATTCGGGATGTCGCCGAGTGATTGAATTTCGAATCGCATCTTTTAAAGTTTCTAAATTTTCTAAATTTTCGTAAATATAAGTAAATCTAACTATCAAAAAAACTTATTTCCCGCCACCTAAAGAATGAACATACAAAGCTAAGCTCTTGATAGTATTGTCTTCAAGGCGGTTTTTCCAAAATGGCATAACGCCGGCGCGAGCATAATAAATTGTATAATAAATATCTTTTTTGTCGCTACCGTAAAGCCAAATGGCGTCGGTAAGATTTGGCGCCCCAAGCGCTTGATTGCCTTTGGCTTCATTGCCGTGACACGCCACGCAATTAGCTTTAAAAATTGCTTCGCCTCGAGCATTAAATTCCGCCTTATTTGACAATGATAAAACATATTCAATTGTGTCGTTAATTTCAGCTTTTTTCAAAACTTTATCTAAGCCAAAAGAGGGCATTTGATTGGCGCGGGCGGAGTCGTGACCCGAGCGAATTCCGTAAAGTAAAGTTTGATAAATATCGGCGAGTTTTCCGCCCCATAACCAATCATCATCATTTAAATTTGGATAGCCTTTATAACCTTGCGCGCCTTGTCCGTGGCACGCTGAACAATTTTCGCGAAATGCCGATTTTCCGGTGTTTAATGCGAATTGCATGAGTTTTTCATCTTGACGAATTTCTTCCAAAGATTTTTTAGACATTTGTTCAAGATAAACAATTTTTTTATCTTCAATTTCTTTTTGTTCGCCGGCTAATTCGGAAAATTTTGTCCAATTTAAAGAGCCTTTAGTGTTGCCGTTAATAGTTGGCCAAGTTGGATAAAAAAACCAATAAATCACCGCCCAAATTATGCAAACTATCCACACAATTAACCACCAACGAGGAGCGGGAACATTATATTCAGAAACGCCGTCCCAATCATGTCCCGTAGTGCCAAAACTTTCGAGAGATTTTTTAATTTTTTGATTTTCGGTGTTATTTTTTCGTTCTGTCATTGTTAATTAATTTTTAGTTAATTTTGATTTTAATTGAAAACATTTTCTATTTTTAGGTTTAGAATTTTTGATATTTTCATTGATAATTGCATCAACACTTTTTTCTTTGTCATTGAGCGGAATTTTGGCGTAATCATCGAATTTTTTTTCTTGCCCTTTTTTGAAAACCGAATAAACCGCGCTACAAAAAAATAAGAAAAAGAAAACCGTGGCGATGGTCGATCCGTTGTTTTGTATGTATAGCCAAAGGTTATTTTGCATTTTTAATTTTATTAAATTTTATTTTTTAAATTGTCGCGCTTTCGCGTAAACGACGATTGATTATTTTTTTGGTTGTTCGCTATCAATTTTAGCTTTTAAATCATTAAATTCTTTAATAGTTAAAGGCTCAAATTTTGTAAAATCAACCAAGGTTCCGAGCATTTGTAAGTAAGAGACTAAGGCGTCCATTTCAGAAACTCTTTGCGGATTGCCGTCGAAATCACGAACATTAACTTTTTTACCATATCGTTGAAATAATTTTTCGGCATCGCGCTCGGTAGAAGCTTGAATTACTGCGTCGGAAACGCCATTTTGGATCATTTCGTCGGTGTAAGGAACGCCGATTTTGCGAAGCACTTCCATATCATCGGCAATGCCGGCGATTTTGGCATCATTTTCAGTTAAAAATTTATATCCCGGCATGATTGATTCGGGAACGACATCGCGCGGATTAATCAAATGGCGCGTGTGCCATTCGTCGGAATATTTGGCGCCGATTCTTGCTAAATCTGGACCGGTGCGTTTTGAACCCCATTGAAACGGATAATCATACATGCTTTCGGCGGCGATTGAATAATGTCCGTAGCGCTCAACTTCATCGCGAAGAACGCGAACTTGTTGCGAGTGGCAACCGTAACAGCCTTCTCTTTTGTAAATTTTAGCACCCGCCAACTCAAGCGGGGTGTAAGGTCGCATGCCTTCAACTTTTTCGATAGTAGTTTCTAAGCGAAATAGCGGAGCGATTTCAACCAAACCGCCGATTGAAATTAAAATAACAGTTAAAATTAAAAGTATAATTGAATTTCGTTCAATTTTGTCATGATGCTTGAGCATAAAATATTTCTTAAATTATGTTTTTAGTTTTTGTAAATTTTTTGTTTTAAAAAATTAAATTAATTGATTGCCTTTGTTTTTATCGTTAATGGTTTTATAAAAATTGTAAGTCATAACGCAAGCGCCACTAAGGAAGAGTAAACCGCCAAGGGCGCGAACTACATAAAGTGGATGGCTTGCCCGAAGCACATCGATAAATGAATATTGCAAATTGCCCATGTCGTTGTAGGTGCGCCACATTAAACCTTGAGCGATTCCTGAAATCCACATGGCAACGATATAAAGCACAATCCCAACAGTCGCTAGCCAGAAATGGGTGTTGACAAGCTTCATTGAGTAAAGTTCTTTTTTATTCCATAAAATTGGCACGAGGTGATAAAGCGCTCCGAAGCTAATCAGGGCAACCCATCCGAGCGCGCCCGAATGAACATGTCCGATTGTCCAATCGGTGTAATGCGAAAGAGCGTTGACGGCTTTAATGGACATTAACGGACCTTCAAAAGTGCTCATACCGTAGAAGGCAACTGCGGTGATTAAAAAACGCAAAACCGGATCGGTGCGAAGTTTATCCCAAGCGCCCGAAAGCGTCATCATGCCGTTAATCATTCCGCCCCAAGACGGCATCCATAACATAATTGAGAATGTCATTCCTAAATTTTGTACCCAATCTGGCAATGAGGTGTAATGCAAATGGTGCGGACCCGCCCAAATGTAGATGAAAATCAATGACCAAAAATGCAAAATTGATAAACGATAAGAATAAACCGGACGATTTGCGCGTTTCGGAACGAAATAATACATGATGCCGATAAAGCCCGCCGTTAAGAAAAAGCCAACCGCGTTATGACCATACCACCATTGAATCATAGCGCTTTGAACGCCACCAAAAAGTGGATAACTTTGCGCGCTATCAATGCGAAGAGGAATAGAAAGATTATTGACGATATGAAGGACGGCGACGGTGACAATGAAGGCTAGAAAAAACCAATTGGCGACATAAATATGTGGTTCTTTACGATTTTTTAAAGTCATGACGAAGACAATGAAATAGCTGATCCAGACGGGCAATAAAAGCAAATCGGCATACCATTCCGGTTCGGCATATTCCTTGGCTTGAGTGACTCCCAAAACATAACCAAGAGCGGCAATTACGATGAAAGATTGATAGCCCCAAAAAATAAATTTATGCAATGAATCCGAACCCCACAAGCGCGCCGAAGAAGTGCGTTGAATAACGAATAAACTAGTGGCGAAAAGCACATTGCCACCAAAAGCGAAAATAACCGCTGAAGTGTGAAGTGGGCGAAGCCTGCCGAAGCTTGTATATTCGAGGTTAAAATTTAGAATTGGGAAAGCCATTTGCGAGGCAATTAAAACCCCAGCAAGAAAGCCAACAATGCCCCAAAAAGTTGCGGCGAGAGTGAAAAGTTTGATGATATCATA
>CAIOKL010000025.1 GCA_903858915.1 uncultured Alphaproteobacteria bacterium
GATGTAAAAAAACTTCAAAAAGAAAAGCTAATTGAGGGCAGAAAGCCGAATTATATTTTGTACAAATTAAATAAGAAAAATATAATAAAAAACTTTGGAACAGATAAAATTCCATTGTGGAAATTAGTAGTAAATTAGTAGTAAATTAGTAGTAAATTAGTAGTAAATTAGTAGTAAAAACCTATCTAACCCCTGAAAACACTGGATCCAAAAAAATCGGATTTGTCATAAAATAAATCATAAAGTGATTTATAAAGTAAATTATAAAATGATTTATAAAGTTCAAATAATAATAAAAAATTCTCTGAAATTTTAAGAAATCACCCTAGTTTTGATATTCCAAAAATAATTCTTTTAGATAAAATTCAGAAAGGATTGGGTAATGAAATTGATGAAAATGATGTAAAAAAACTTCAAAAAGAAAAGCTAATTGAGGGCAGAAAGCCGAATTATATTTTATCAAATAAAGTTGCGGAAATATTGGATCAAAAAGCTGATTATATTAATAAAAAAGGCTCGAGTCCCGAAGAAATCGCCCAAAAAATTTGAAGAAATTTTGGAATTATTGCAATATTTAAATTAAATTTGTGATGGGAAATTTAATTTATATAAAAGCATTTTTAAGTCCCGCAAAAAGTTTGTAAAACCATTTGCTCCTTGCTTGGAGGAGCGTGATAAAAAATATTTTTTTCATCAAAATGAAAAGGTTTTTTCAAAATTTTCAAAAAATTTTCCAGCGGTTGAAAATCTAAATTATTTCCCGCATCAATAATTTCTTGAACAATGTGATTGCGGGCGATGATGAATGGATTATTTTCTCGCATTTTTTTGGCAATTTTTTTAATAATATTTTTATCGCTAAAGTCATATTCTTGTTGCAATAAATTTTGCCAAGATGAAAACCATTTATGATACTCTTCGCCCTCTATTATCAAGGGTTTCTGACGCAATAAATCATCGCTTAAATTAAAAAAACTTTGATGATAATCGCAATTTTTTTGTTGTAAAATTTCTAAAAAATCGGCAATTAATTTTTGCGGAATTTGTTTTTCAAAACCGAGTTTTTTCGCCATAATTTTTTGATATTTTTCATCAAATTTTTGTTCAAATAAATTTAAAATTTCCAATAATTCTGGCGAATTTTGATGAATTAAAGAGAGACAATTTGCCAAAATCCACAAATTCCAGTGAGCTATTTTAGGCTGATTTTCGTAGGCGTAGCGACCATTTCGGTCAATCGCACTAAAAACTTTTTTCGCATCATATTCATCCAAAAAAGCGCAAGGTCCGAAATCAATTGCTTGTCCACTTATCGCCATATTGTCACTATTCATGACGCCATGAATGAAGCCATGTGCTTGCAATTTTGCCAACAAATTTGCTTGAGCAAAAACAATGTCTTTAAATAATTTTGTAAGTGATTTTGTCGATGAATTTTCTTGCGGAAAATGACGATTTATCACATAATCGCAAAGCTGTTGAATGGCTTGCTTGTTGCCTTTGGAAGCGAAATATTCAAAAGTCCCAACGCGAATATGACTTTTCGCAACCCGCGATATCACCGCTCCCATATTGGTTTCCTCGCGATAAACTGGTTCGTTAGTTATGCATAAAGTCAAAATTCTTGTTGCCGGAATTTGTAAATAATTCAACGCTTCACCGATAATTAACTCTCGAATTGCAGAACCTAAAGTCATGAGTCCATCACCCCTTCGAGAATATTTAGTTGGCCCACT
This sequence comes from uncultured Alphaproteobacteria bacterium, assembly GCA_903858915.1. GTDB lineage: Bacteria > Pseudomonadota > Alphaproteobacteria > Rickettsiales > UBA1997 > CAILUF01. The sequence continues at coordinate 1,737 of CAIOKL010000025.1, forward strand.
GCCTTTTAATTGAATATCAAATCGTTGAGAATTATGAATAATCTCGCCAAGCAAAACTGCGCGACCATCGCCAAGTTGTGACACGAAATTGCCGAATTGATGTCCGGCGTAGGCCAATGCGATTGGAATTGAAGTTGCATGAATTTTTTTTCCCGAAAAAATTTCTTTATAAATTGGTGGAATTTGTGATTTTTTTAAATCTTTTTTGGCAAAATTTAATTCATGAGCCAAATCGGCATTGAGATGCACCAAATCTGCTTTGGAGAAATTTTTAGGAGCGATTTTTTGATAAAAATCGTTAGAAAATTGATCGTGGAAACTATTTTCAAAATTTAACATTTTTTTATAATTTTAAAAATAAATAAATTTTAATTTTTGATTTAAACCAAGTTTTTCAAAACATTTTAAAGTTTAATTAATACAATTTAATAAAAAAACCACAAACTTATATTTTTTACGAGTTTAGCAATTGAAAAGTAAAAATATTTTCTTCAAAATGTTAAAATAAAATTTTTTAATCTTGAATTCAATTAATTATGAATAAATCTATATCAGAAGAAGATTTTAAAAAAAATGAAATCGAAGAAAAAGACGAAACTACGGAAACAGAAATAAGTACAGATATTTCAAAATACGAATTTAGTTCAACACGAATAAATTGGTCATTGGGATATTTGGTTGAGCAAATTGACAGAAAAATAAGACTTGATCCTGATTTTCAGAGGCTTCCAACCGCATGGTCCGAAAATCGAAAACAAAATTTAATTTTATCATTTCATAACAATATACCAGTTCCCCCAATATATCTTTTTGAAATTTCTCCCGGAACATATAATGTTATTGATGGCTTACAAAGAATTTGTACAATTAAGGATTTTATTAAAAAGAAGTTAATTGTTAAAGTTTCAACTGGAATTAAGAAAGAGACTAGAGATTTTACTGACGATGAATTTAGAAGCTTAGAAGATAAAGAGCTTAGCATTATAATCATGAAGCAAATCAGTCCTAATAATAGCAATGCTGGGCAATATGAAATTTTTAAAATACTCAATCAATCATCGGTTGTTTTAAGTAAACAGGAAATGCGCAATTGCGTCTTTAGGGGTGAATTTAATGATTTTGTAAAAAATAACTTAAATAATTTACCAGATTGGAGACTTTTATTTAAAGAGGATGTAAAGATAGCAAGATATTCAGATATAGAGATGATCTATAGATGTCTTATAATAACCTTTTATATGGAAAAATTTTCTGGAAGCATGAGCAAAACTATAGAGGGCTTCATGGAAACATATAATAAAAATTTTAACAGTAGAGTTAAAGAAATAAAAGAATTTGAAGATGTTTTTATAAAATCCTGTAAATTTGCAATAGATAACAAAATTAACGATAAACTAAATTGCAATAGAACAGTTAGATTTGAAAGTATATTTGGTGCTATTATGAAAGCTATTAAAGAAAAAACCTCTCCAAAAGCTGATATTATTAAAATTTTTAAAGAATTTATTGATCCAGCTAAAGATACAGAGTTTGCTAGGCTTAACGGGGCGGGTGGAACTGGAGGAGAAAAATCAATAGAATCTAGAGTGGGATATGTTTATAAAACTATTTTTGATGTAAAATAGTTTTATAATATGGAAAAATTTAATGAGATAAAACAAAATATCACAGAAGAAATTGATAGATATTTCGATTACGCGGAGAAAGAGAGGCTTTTTATCGAAGGAGATTCCAATACCAAAGATATTTATTTGAATATTAAGCGTGAATCTTTTTTGACCTCTATTCATATTTTAATAGCTAATAAAATTCATTGGTTTCTTAACTTTTCTTTAAACCATAAACAAGATTATATAAATGAGGAGATAAAAAAACGCACTGCAAAATCAGAATCTATAAAATTGAGTGAATTAATAAAGTACCTCAATGAAGTTAATAAAATTTATAAAATTCGCGAAGCACCAAATAAAGAAAATATTGAAAGATTTATACAACATTTTAATTCCAATCCTTCATTTTCACGATATGATGAATCAGATGAAAAGCAACCATATACAAGCCTCGATGCCTTTGAAAAAATATATAAAAGTAGAAATAAGTATGCCCATGAGGATAAAATAGTTAATACACTTAATTATGAAGATTTAAAATATTACAAAAATGCATTATATAATTTTATGGACGATGTTATTAAAATTCTCGATTTGCCTATTGAGTAATCTTGCATTGCTAAAAATTTCATCTTAACGCTTAAAGTTTCCGGCATTTCCGCTTTATATTTTGCAACCTCGCATTTATAAAAGCACTCGTCAAGATTGCGGGGCCCTTGCGGGAGAGTCGCAGAGCCAACTTGTTGGCGATGCGGAGAGGGGTCAAAAAAGCTTAGATAATGAACGATCTCGACCCAAAGTAAAAATTTCTAAAAAATAATTTTTTACCAAAAAAATGATTTCTTGATTTTGCTTCTAATTGCTTCGTCGCTTTTCTCAATCAAAATAAATTTTGATTTCGAAGACGACTTGCCCCTGGGATTGCGTCGCCTTTGGCTCCTAATCCCGTTTCTCGCTAAAAATAGCCGTTTAGGCTATTTTTTTTACGCGA
>CAIOKL010000026.1 GCA_903858915.1 uncultured Alphaproteobacteria bacterium
CAATGATTAATGAAAATAAAGAGCGTTCAACCTTCGCTTGTGCAAATTACATAATTGAAAATTTGCATAAAAAAAATATTGATGATTTAACAAATCTTAAATTACAAAAATTGCTTTATTTTGCTTACGGCGTTCATTTATCTCTTTTTAACGAAAAGTTATTTGAAGATGAAATTCAGGCTTGGAAGCACGGTCCAGTAGTCCCCTCGGTTTATCATGAATTTAAAGATTGTGGAAAAAATCCGATAATGTCCAATTCGCTAGCTAGAATTGTTATTGATTTTTCCGATGAACTTGAAGTGCCAAGAATTGATAAAGAAAAACAAGAAAATAAAGCTAAGAGTTTGTTCATTTCTTATGCAACTTATGGTGAGAAAAATGCGTGGGAATTGGTCGAAATGCTTCATAACGGAGAAGAGGCGGCGTGGAAAAAGCATTATGATGAAAACAAACGAGGTAAAGTTATTCCAGATGAAGATATTCTTGTTGAATTTGAAAAAAGAATTGATGAGATAGCAACCTTCATTCTAGGTTAAGACTTCGTTATGGCCAATAAAAATCAATTAAAAAATATTCCTCTAAAAAATATTGAAGAGGAAAATGAAAAAAATAAAAAACTCCGACAAAATGAGATTGATTCAATTATTCATGAATGTAAAAAAGTCTGGATTAAAATTTTTTGTAACCCACTTACTTATATTTTTATATTAGCATTTTTTATTGCTTTTAAATATTATGATAGCTTCAAAGAGGCTACGGGGAGTAGTGCTATATGGCTCCTCGAATATTTTATGCTTCAACATTACGAATCGACGAGAAATAAAAAATAATTTTAAAAAATATCAAAATTTTTGTTAAAAATTATCGTCTAAAAAAAGTGGTTTTTTTAATTCTTAATTGAGCGGGGGCGATGCCAATAAAATCTTGATAAGAAAAATTATTTTTCTGCAAAAAATCAAAAATTTTTCGATAATTTGGTCGTTCCGAATCATCTAAAATCAAATATCCGTCACTTTTTATCGCTTCAAAAGAATTTTTTGCGCATTCATATCTTTTTAGTGAATCTACAATTAAAAAATCGAATTTTATATTATTTTTTTGCGAATAATTTTGTGCAAAATTTTGATATTCATCGCGATCCAAGGCATCTTCCATTAAAAAAATTTCGCAATTTGCGTTGGAAAAATAATTTTTTTCTAACAAAAAATCGCCAGAATTTTTAAGGCTTGAGGTGACGATTTCGAACCATTGGCGATTGCTCTCGAGACTTATAACTTTTTTAACTTTTGAGGAAAAAAATAAAGTTGAAGCTCCGCATCCAAATTCAAAAATAATATGATTTTTGTTTAAATTATTTTTCAAAAATTCAATCGCTTCAAAAACATACCAAGGAATTGGAAGATTGTTTTCATCAACAGTGAAGCCATTTCTTGCGGAATTTATCCAACTTTTTTTATATAAATTAAATTGGTTTTTTATTAATGTAATCGATTCATTTTCCATAAACTATGGTACATCTTTTGCTGTAAAAAAAATAATTTTTGTTATATTTGTCGATAGCGTAAATATTTTGAATATTGCCGTTTTGAATGGCGGTTATTACCGATTGATCTCCTGATAATTTAATGGCGGTTTCGCCAATATAAGGGATTGTGAAGCCTCCGAATAAATTTTTACTACAAGCTTCACCTTTTTTTATATCAGAAAGTGAACTTACGGTGATTTTTTCTTGAGAGTTGAATTCCGTAGTGTAGTTCTGGCATGAAAAAGCGAGAAAAAACATTAAAAAAATAACAATTTTTTTCGTTTTTTTAAAATAAAAATTCATGATTTCTAATTTCTAAATTTATTTGCGCTGTCCTCGATATAGCATTTATCAAGCGATTTGTAGAATTTTTTTAGAGAGATTTTGGAATTTTTATTATTTATAAATTGAACAAAAGCCGTGGTAATTTTACTTTGTTCAATTGAGCTATTTTCAAGGCTGTAAACCGGCATAATCCACTTGCGATTTAAGTTGAATTGCATATTGCTAGCTTCCCTTAAATCAAGCCTGTAGGGTTTTTTAATGTTGTCGGCAATCAATGAAAATTTTATATCTTTCGAAAATTTCATATTGCCAAAAATAGTTTCAGAATTGCTAACATTTATAACTATTTCGCTGTCAATTAAATCGGGGCGATAAATTTTTTGTGGTTTAAATAATTTTAAAACTTCCGGCGGGGCAATTGTGATCGAAGAATCGTTGATATTTATTAAGCTAAAATAACCTTGAGAATATTTTGAAGAAAATAGATAAGGGGCGAGGGTGAAATCTGATTCGTTGGAAATCATTATGTTCGTTAAGTCAACATCTTTGTAGCCTCTTAAATCGACGACAATGTATTTAGAATCTTTTGGCGAATTTTTGATGGCATTAACAATTTTTGAAAAAACACTTTCATCTTCAAGAGTTGATACTGAAGGAAGTTTGATATTACGACGATGGGTTAAATCTTTTTTGGAAAGTTCTTTAAATAATTTTAATCTGATGCCAATTTCTTGCTTTGAGTTGTTGCAATCAGTCTTTTTAAAGCTTTCGTTTAAGTTGTTAAACGAGCAAGACTGGATTAATGTGGATATGAAGAGGAGGGTAATTAATTTTTTAGAAATCATTTTTATAATTTTTTTCTTATAATTTCTATTAATCAAATTTTATTTCAATTAAAAAACATCAATTACGATTTTGACAATAAAAAAGAGTGATTTTGAGACAAATTTTTTATCCCAAAACCACTCTTCTAAAAACTGTGAAGTTTTTATTTACTCAGCTAATTCGATGAATTCAACAGATTCTTTACCCTTTCTAACAGTTAAAGTGTAATTCACTTTTTGATTTTCGTTTAAATTCTTGATACCCGCTTTTTCAATAGCACTAATGTGAACAAAAACATCTTTATCAGCGCCATCTGGCTTGATAAAACCGAAACCTTTTGTGTAATTAAACCATTTAACTTTTCCTGAAAACTTTTCCATGATATTATTATTTATTATTATTAAAATTTAAGAGAGTGAAGATTAAATATCACTCTTTCAAATGCAAAGACTATTACTATAAAATCAAAAAGAAACACTTATTTTGATTTTATAAGATATTTTTTTAAAGTGCTAAAAATTGGAATTTTTTCGAGGCTTAAAATTCGGATTAAAATTCTTTTTTGGACCACTAGATTTTGAAAAAGGTTTTTTAGCAAAATTGCCTCTAGGCTTTCTATTTCCAGAGAATTCGCCATCTTCTTTTTTCATAAATCCGCCGAAGATTTTCTTTAAAAAACCATTGCTATCGCGTTGATTTCCATCTCTTTCTCTGTCGTCAAATTTTCTTGGACCTTTTGAGAATCTTGATGGGCCATCTTCGCGAGATTTAGTTCTATTGAACGGATTTTTGTTATATTCGCCATCCGTTCTGCGACCTCTTGAAGCGAAACCATCTTCTCTTTTTGGGAATTCGCCAGTTCGAGTGCGCGACTCGCCATCGCGTCTTTGAGTGTTGCCGATATCGTCTCTCGAAGAATTGCCATCTCTTTCTTTTCTTTCGAAATTGCCACGAGGTCTTTCGGAATCATCACGGCGACCGAAATTACCACGAGGTCTATCTGATGAATCTTCACGGCGACCGAAATTGCCACGAGGTCTATCCGATGAATCTTCACGGCGACCGAAATTACCACGAGGTCTTTCCGCTGAATCTTCACCGCGTTTTTGAGTATGAATTCTGCGACCTGCTGGCGCTCTTTCTCTGCGTTCGTCGGCAACTCCTTCACCTTCTTTTCTGTCGCGATGTTGAACTGGACTTTTACCGATTTTAACGCCAAAAATTCCTTTATTAACTGAATCTTCGACATTTTCAATATCGCCCGAAGCTTCGACGGCAATTTTCATGCCGATGGTTTTTTCAATCGAGCGCAAAGCTTTTAATTCCGAAGTATCGCACAACGAAATTGCCATACCTTCGCGACCTGCGCGAGCAGTTCTGCCAATGCGATGGACATAATTTTCGATGTCGCGTGGTAAATCAAAATTTAACACCAACGAAATGTCAGCGATGTCAATGCCTCGAGCCGCAATGTCGGTGGCGATTAAAATGTTAACACGATTAGAACGAAAATCATTCAAAGCTTTTTCGCGCGCATTTTGTGATTTATTGCCATGCAAAACAGCATTCTTGAAGCCAAGAGTTTCAAGGCTTTGAGCTAGACGATTGGCATTGTGCTTCATTTGACAAAATATCAAAACCGAACCATTTTGGTGATTTTTTAAAATATTGTTTAAAATATTGATTTTGTTGGTTCGCGAAGTAATGAAAACCTTTTGTTGAATTTTTTCAACTGTGGTTGATTGAGGAGTTATTTCAACTTTAACCGGATGTTTTAAAATTTTATGAACAAGAGTCTCGATTTAGCGAAACTGCAGACGCCAAAACTAATACTGAGTTGGAGTCTATGTCTAAATTATTTAAGTTATCAGTTCTTTCAAATAGTAATCTTTTTTCAATAAAATAGTCTGTCCATGCC
>CAIOKL010000027.1 GCA_903858915.1 uncultured Alphaproteobacteria bacterium
GATTTAATATATATATAGAGTCTTCAAGGCAAGAGCGAATACATAATTAACTTATTTGGATCGAATAAGAATGATGATGAAAGCTATTGTTCAACCATCGGATTCCTGAGTGTCTATTATGAGTTTTTGCCAAATAACTTGGAAAAGTACTCCCTGAAAATATATTATAATATAGATTGATTGGTATCCGCAGACAGTCGAACTAATTGTTGAATGAATCCGAAATTTGGTTCCTGCTGATGGCTTTAGTTGAAATGAATGTTTCGTTAAATCAAATCAAGAAGGCACATTGCGATATCCAACCATAAAATGTGCTTTATTCAGAAGATTACAAGTAGATTAAATTTGCTCCGAACGGAACTTTTCCCAATGATTTAAATGCCATTAAGAAGATGAGTCGAGGAATGCTGACCTACTTGGCTCCCGAGTATGAATAAATAAAAAATCAAAAAACAAAGAAAAGAATATGATTCATTCGCTTGGTAATCTTGTCTTAATGTCAAAAACAAAAAATTCTTCCTTTGGAAATCAGGAAAACTTAAGAGCAAAAAAAGAATCTTACCAAAATTCTGGATTAAGATATTCAGCAGAAAGTTTTAATGAAGATTTTGATTATCTTAAAGTAGATCAAAGCCAGAAAAAAATCTCAGAAGACATTGTAAAAGTATTAAGAGGGGACAAAATATTTTAATTTACTTTGTGTTTATTTGTTCAAAGCGATGTATTGCTTTTTTCTTTGATTAAGGGCTGATATTGTCACATAAGTTAAAGTTGTAAATATTGACTATGTTCCCAAATTTATTTGATCTTCTAGGGTTAAAGGGGGTTTGAGGTATTTTGTCATCAGAGGTCTTAAGTGATTGTCCCGCCCTGGTGCGCTAGTTTTACCAAGAAGCGTCGGCGGGCACTATTGATTTCAATTAAACACTCAACAAGCTGTAATGTCAAGTAGATTGTTTAAAAAAATAAAAAGCCAAAATAATTTTAAAATAAAGATGATAAGTTTGATATTGAAATAAATCTATTTTCCGAAACAGCTTGTTTCGGAAATAAGATTTTTCTAACATAAATTGGTGTTTAATAAATAAATTTTATTCTAAAATAAAATTGTAAAAAATATAAAATTATATTTCAAATTTCTTTTCAATTTCTACCCAAAGCACAATTTTGAAAATCAATTGATTGTATAAATATCTGATTTATTTTTTAAATATTATTAAAGTTTTTACAAACATTCTGATTGCTTCAAAAGATTATTTTTTTATTATTTTGAAGTTTAACCAAGAAACTGCTATGAATAGCCAAATTTCTCTTCAAAAATTTTTTTATCAAATCATCAAGCCTTATAAATTTTGGTATTTTTTGATGATGCTAACGCCAATAGTTTCAGCGCTTTTCATGCCCGTTAGCAACTACGCACTCAAATTGATAATTGATCATTTGGCGGTTAATCAAAATTTTACAATTAGCGATATTATTTTCCCCGTAACCCTTTTTTGCATTGCGGTTTTTGTGGCGCAAATGATTTGGCGAGTATATAATTATGGCGATTACAAATCGCAACCCTTTATCGAAGCCAATATTATTAATAAGGCTTATTCAATGCTTCTCGAGCATAATTATCAATTTTTTCAAAATAATCTTTCAGGCAAAACGGCGAGTCAAATCGCCACTCTACGCGATAAATATGTTAGTATTCACGATCATATTTTTCATGGTTTTACTCATTGCATTTTAACGATTTTAATAACATTAATAATTTTTTTTAACATTCACCAATCAATCGCAATTGCTAATTTATTATGGCTGGCAATTTCGATTCCATTAATGTTTTACTCGAAGAAAAAAATTTTTTTTCTATCAAAAAATAGCACCGAAGCCCGTCAAAAAATTACCGGATTGCTCAATGATAGCATCGCCAATATAAGCACTGTTTTACATTTTGCCAATCGCAATTTTGAAAAAAATTTATTGAAAAATGCCAATGATGATTTTGTAAATTTAGAGAAAAAAAGAATTTGGTTTATTAATATTAATCATTTTTGGATTGGCTTAGTTTATGCGGTTTTGCCAATTGTCACTTTGTTTTTAATGATTGATTTGCGTCAACAAAATGTTATTTCAATCGGCGATTTCGTGTTGGTTTTGGCGCTGATGTTTCATCTCTTTGATTATTCGTGGGTGATGCTTCAGCATGTCGATGGCTTGATTAATGATTATGGGCAATTGAGTGAGGCATTTGCGATTTTCGATGAAAAAAATTTGGTTAAAGAAAATAATCAATTGCAAAATTTAAAAATAACAAATCCGCAAATTATTTTTGAAAATGTTAATTTTAAATATAGCGAAAATTTAGTTTTGCGTGATTTTAGTTTAACAATAAATTCAGGTCAAAAGATTGGGCTAGTAGGTTATTCCGGTGCCGGAAAATCAACTTTGGTAAATTTACTTTTGAAAATTTTTATTAACTATTCAGGTAGAATAACTATCAATCAACAAAGTTTGACGGAAATTAATAATGATGATTTGCGTTCAAATATTGCGGTAATTCCGCAAGATCCGGCATTATTTCATCGCAGTATTTTTGATAATATTGCTTATGGCAATCCCAACGCTTCACGCGAAGAAGTGATTGAATCCGCCAAAAAAGCGCACATTCACGATTTTATTTTTTCTTTAGCCGATGGTTATGATACTTTAGTTGGGGAAAGGGGAGTCAAGCTTTCGGGCGGGCAAAAACAACGAATCGCCATTGCACGAGCTTTGTTAAAAAATGCTTCGATTTTAATTCTTGACGAAGCGACTTCGTCATTAGATTCGAAAACCGAAAGCGAAATTCAGCAATCGATTTTAGAGATTTTAAAATTAAAAAATATTACCGTAATTGCGATTGCGCATCGCCTTTCGACCATCAAAAATATGGATCGGATTGTTGTTATCGAAACTGGAAAAATCATCGAAGATAATAGTTTTGCAAATTTAATTGACAAAAATGACGGGAAATTTAAAGAGATGTGGCATCATCAAATTAATGGCATGATAAATTAAACAAAATAATTTAAGGGATTTTTTGCCAATAATAATTACTTGAAAATTTTGTTAAAAAAGCTATTGCATATAATATTTATAACTTTAAAATGTGCGGACTTAAATTATAAAAATTTGTGGTAGAAATCTTTTCGATAGCTATTTAAACCTTGATTTTCTTGGTCTCATAGAAAATTTTGGTTTTGGCTAAACCACTTTCATTTACAAAATTATGTCAAAAAGCAAAGAAATTCTTGGCCTTATAAAACTACAAGTGCCAATGGGCAAAGCAAATCCAGCCCCACCAATTGGTCCAGCTTTGGGTCAAAAAGGTTTAAATATCATGGAGTTTTGTAAGCAATTTAACGCTTTAAAACTTGATTTCGAACCAGGAACTCCGATTCCAGTTACAATCATTGCCTACAAAGATAAAAGTTTTACTTTTACAACAAAAAATCCTCCAGTTTCATATTTAATTCAAAAAGAAATTAAATTAGCAAAAGGCTCTTCAAATCCAGGAAAAGATTCTGCTGGCAAAATTACCAAACAACAAATTTTAAATGTTGCCAAAAAGAAAATGGTCGACATGAACGCAACTAGTTTAGAAGCTTGTGCTTCAATGGTTGCCGGTTCAGCTTTGTCAATGGGTCTTGAAGTAATTGAATAATTTTTATAAAAATGGTTATCAAAAAACAAAAAAAACAAAAGCAAGTTCAAGAAAAACTTACTGCAAAAACTCTTGAAGAAGCTATCAACAAAGTTAAGGAAATAGCAATCGCTAAAAAACGCAAATTTGTTGAATCAATTGACATCGCTGTCAATCTTGGAATCGATGCAAAACAATCTGACCAAGCCGTTAAAGGTTCGGTTTTGTTACCACATGGTTCAGGTAAAAAAATTAAAATCATAGTTTTTACAGGTAACGAAGATTTACAAAAAACCGCGATCGAATCAGGCGCATTAATGGCTGGTCTCGAAGATCTTATATTGAAAATCGAAGGCGGATTTTTAGATTTCGATTGCTGTATTGCAACTCCAGATGTAATGCAAAAAATTAGCAAAGTCGCTAGAAAATTAGGGCCACGCGGTTTAATGCCAAGTCCTAAAAATGGTACAGTTACTAATGATATCAAAAAAGCAGTTAGCGATGCTCTGAAAGGTAAAGCTGATTTTAAAAATGATAAAGGTGGAACCGTTCATTGCTTAGTTGGTAAAGTGAGCTTTGAAACTGAAGCTCTTTTGCAAAACGCTCAAGTAGTTATTAAAGCTATAAAAGACGCAAAACCAGAAAATGCTAAAGGCAAGTTTGTAAAAGCTTTTTATGTTAATTCAACAATGGGCCCTTCAGTTGAAGTGGCGGTTGAATCGGTTTAATTGAAATTTTTTAGCAATGAATAGAAATCAAAAATCAAATTTAGTTTCGTCATTAAAAAGCACCCTAGTCGGAAGTGCTTTTGTGGCTGTAATTCATTACAGAGGAATGACGGACAAACAATTATACGATCTTCGTGTCTCCCTAAAATCAAAGGGTTGTAACATTAAGATTTCAAAAAATACTTTAGTAAAAGTTGCCATTAAGGGAACCGAACTTGAAACTCTGTCACAACATCTCGTTGGTCCGGTTGCAGTTCTTTATTCCCAAGATCCAGTAGCTCTTGCCAAAGTTATTTCTGATACCGCCAAAAAGGTAGAGGTTATTAAAATCGTTACAGGTTTTTTCAATAAATCTTTGATGTCAGAAACTGCCATAAAAGAAATGGCAAAACTTGGATCTCTCGACGAAGTTCGCGCTTCATTTGTTGGATTGCTCAAGGGTACTCAGTCGAAATTTGTTAGAGTTCTTAACGCTCCAAAAGACGGTTTGGCAACTCTTAAAACACAATAATTAAAAAAATTCTATTAACTTAAAACAAAAAGAAATATGTCAGTAAATTTAGAACAAATTGCAGAAACATTATCAACGCTTACCGTGCTTGAACTTGCCGATCTAAGCAAAAAATTAGAAGAAAAATGGGGAGTTTCAGC
>CAIOKL010000028.1 GCA_903858915.1 uncultured Alphaproteobacteria bacterium
ACTTAATTTAATTAAAACAAATAATATGAATTAACCAATCAAAATCAAAATAAAAATTCATTTAAATTAAAATGGAATACGCGATTGAGATAAATAATCTCCAAAAAACTTATCAAAAATCTAAAAAATCTTTACAAAAAGATGCTTTAAAATCGATAGATTTAAAAATAAAAAAAGGCTCTTTTTTTGGATTGCTTGGACCCAATGGAGCTGGAAAATCCACGATTATCAACATTTTAGCTGGCTTGGTCAAAAAAACTTCGGGGCAGGTCAAAATCGCCGGAATCGACATTGATGTAAATCAAAAAGCCACCAAATTTAAAATTGGCATCGTTCCTCAAGAATTAATTATTGATCCATTTTTTAATGTTTACGAAACTCTCGAAATTTATGCGGGATATTTCGGCATTCCAAAAGCGCAAAGGCGCACCGATGAAATCATTGAAGCCTTAGGTTTAAAAGATAAAGCGAAAGCGACTCCGCGCAGTCTTTCGGGCGGAATGCGTCGTCGCTTATTGGTCGCAAAAGCGTTAGTTCACAATCCAGAAATTTTAGTGCTTGATGAACCGACCGCCGGCGTTGATGTTGAGCTTCGCAATCAATTATGGACTTATGTCAAAAAACTCAATCAAAACGGCACGACAATTTTACTCACAACTCATTATTTGGAAGAAGCCGAAGAATTGTGCGACGAAATTGCCATCATTAGCAAAGGCGAAGTGATTGCTTGCGATCGCAAAGAAAATCTCATGAAATTATTGTCGAGCAAAGAAATTATTGTGTCGGCGAATGAAAAAATAGAATCAAATTTTGTTGAAAAATTACCAAATTTAAAGACAAAATTTTTAGCTCAAGATAAAATTTCAATCACTTACGATCCCGATAAAACTGAGGTTGGAAAAATTTTACAAATAATTTCCGAAGCTCAGATTAACATTAGAGACATCTCAACTCAACAACCCGATTTGGAAGAAATTTTTAAACATCTTATCGCTAAAAAATGAAAGATTTAATTTCAATTGATAATTTAAATATTAATCAAATCGACGAAATTCATCGTCTGGCCAATCAATATTTTCTAAGTCCGCACATTCAACATCAAGATTTACAAGGAAAAATTTTAGTTAATTTTTTCTTCGAAAATTCGACGCGCACCCGTATGTCTTTTGAAATCGCCGGCTCAAGAATGGGAGCGGAAGTTGTCAATCTCGACATCTCATTATCTTCATTAAAAAAAGGTGAATCAATCATCGACACCGCTCAAACAATTAACGCCTTGAAGCCTGATTTTGTAGCTATTCGCCATAATTCAAGTGGCATCATCGATATCTTAAAAAAATATTTAAATTGCTCAATAATTAACGCCGGAGATGGCACTAACGAACATCCGTCGCAAGCACTTCTTGATTCGTTCGTTATAAAAAATCACAAAAAAACTTTAAATAATTTGAAAATCGCTATTTGTGGCGATGTTCTTCACTCTAGGGTTGCCAGATCAAACATTAAACTTTTAGCCAAATATAATTGCGAAATTCGCGTAATTACTTCACCGACCTTAATTACCAAACATTATCGCGAATGGCTCAAAGAAAATTGGAATATTGAGGTTTATGAAAACTTAATTGATGGCATTAAAGATGTTGATGTCATAATGATGTTGCGGATTCAGCAAGAAAGAATGGTCGGCTCTTACATTTCTTCGCTTGCCGAATATTATAAAATTTATGGCTTAAATCATGAAAAAATTCTTCACGCCAATAATGCTTTAATAATGCATCCCGGACCGATTAATCGTGATGTAGAAATTTCATCACAACTTGCCGATGATTCTAAAAAATCTGTGATTTTAGAACAAGTATCCGCGGGTGTCGCGGTGCGCCAAGCTATTTTAAAATTATTATAAATTGAAAATATTTTTAATTCACTTGAATATAAAGAAATATCAAATTATCTTTTAAGTTATTATTAACAAAATTCTGCAAGAATGATTACTCCTTTTAGCTACATTAGAATCGCAATGATTTATAGCTCGACAGCTTTGTCTCTTATGATAATGATGTTAGTGTTGAACATTATAACCATCGATGAATTGCTCACAATCATTGGACTCGATCAACGAAGCAACGAAGCCCAAGCTTTAAAATTAGTCATAAGCCGTATCCAAGAAATGTCGACAAATATTCTAGAAATAATTTCAAAATTACTTAAAAATTTATTTTCATGGGCTGGCGTTGATATCGATTTAACTAAAATTAAAATTGATGCTAGTAAATCCCCAATACCCGACTCAAACATTATAAATGAAGGCGCGGGAAGCAACAACATTGACAATCCAGTTCAACAGCAATAATTAATTTAGTGTTTTTGTCACTTATAAATCTTATTCGACTGATTTTTATTTTAATTTTGGTCGCACCTTTTTTCTTATTCAACAAAGAAAAAGCGATTTATTTTTTCTTTAATTTTGCAGGTCCGTCTTTCATTAAACTTGGTCAATTATTATCGGTGCGAGCCGATTTAGTTGGCAAAAAAATAGCTCTTACCTTAACGAAATTTCAAGATTGCATAGCGCCATTTTCTCAAAAAAAACTTATAAAAATTTTGCGCCAAGAATTTGGCGATGATTTTAATAAAGTTTTTAAAGAATTTAATTTTACTCCCGTTGCTTCGGCTTCAATCGCGCAAGTCCACAAAGCCAAATTAAATAATGATTTAGAAGTCGCCGTAAAAATTCTAAGACCCAACATCAACAAAACCATGATGCGCGATATTTCAACGCTTAGATTATTATCAAAAATTTGCTATTTTTTCTCAAAATTTTTAGCCAAAACTTTTAAAGAAATCGGTGATTTGCTCGATCAAACCGCAAAATATGAACTTGATTTGCTTCACGAAGGCGCAAATGGCTCTAAGTTGCGCGATGATATGAAGGGCGCCAAAGGCTTTTATGTTCCGCAAATTTTTTGGCAATATTCTTCAACAAAAATTTTAGTAATTGAATGGGTTGATGGCATTCCATTTTCAAACACTCAGGCCATCTCAAATTGCAAATTTGATAAGAAAATTTTAGCCGAAAATTTAGTTTTAAGTTATTTCCGTCAAGTTTATGTCCACGGATTTTTTCACGCCGACATGCATCCGGGAAATCTTTTTTTAAAGGATAATGGCGATATTGCGGTGGTTGATTTTGGAATCATGGGTAAGATTGACAAAAAAACTCGTATTGCCGTTGCCGAAGTTCTAATTGGGTTTTTACATCGCGATTATCAAAAAGTTGCCAAAATACATGTCGATATTGGTTTCGTGCCGAAGGAAACTAACATTGATGATTTGGCTTTATCTTGTCGAAAAATTGGCGAAATGATTGTTGGCGTTGGTGTCAAAGATATTTCGATTGCCAAATTATTGACCGCATTAATTGATTTATCCCGAAATTATAAAATGGAAACCAAGCCCGAACTTTTGCTTTTACAAAAAACTTTATTACTGGTCGAGGGCGTTGGCGTCTCGCTCGATCCCGATTTAAACATTTGGGATTTAGCAAGACCTTGGGTCAAAGAATGGGCAAAAACTAACATTGGTTTTGATGCAAAAATTCGCGATAATATTTTGGAAATTCTGCAATTGGTCAAAAATTTTCTTAATAAGTAAAACTTATTTAAAATAGCAAATTAATAAGATAATCTTATTACGATTTATTTTCCTAAAAACCAAACCAAGTCTCTTCGTCAGCGTAGGTGTAAGGCTCTCCCATTTTAACTAAAATATATTTCTTTTTAAACATATTTTGCGAAATAAAAACTTTGTCGCCAAAACTATAACATCCACCAAAAATTTTATAAATTTCGTCTTTACTTAAATTGGCTTTGTAGGTAAAGGGCATTTCATAAAGTCTCCGCGCTTCGTCGGTATATTTTTGCTCAATATTGCAAATTCCAGTACAAGAACTTAATAAAAAAAGCGAAATTATTAAAAATTTATTCTTTAAAACCCCAATGAATTGCACAAGCTCCGAATGTTAAATTTTGATAACCAACCCTAGAAAAACCAGCATTCTCAATTAATTTTTTAAAAGATTTTTGGTCAGGAAATTTACGAATACTTTCCACTAAATATTGGTAAGAGTCATGGTCTTTAAGTATAACTTCACCAATCTTAGGGATTATCCTGAAAGAATAAGTATCGTAAATTTTTTGCAAAAATATATCTTCAACCTTCGAAAATTCAAGGCAAATAAATTTTCCGCCTTTTTTTAAAACTCGATGCGCTTCTTGCAAGCCTTTATCGATATTTGTAAAATTACGAATACCAAAAGCAATCGTAAAAACATCAAAAGATTCATCGGGGAAATTTAATTTTTCGCCGTCATTTTCAACAAAATTTAACCGTGAAAATAAATTTAGGTCAACAGCTCGCGACCTTCCAACTTCAAGCATTTGGGGGTTTATATCAACAACTTCAATTTGATAATTTAGATTTTTTTCTTGAGCCTTTTTGGCAATACGAAAAGCAATATCTCCCGTTCCGCCCGCAACATCGATTATTTGGATATTGTCAAAAAAATCGATATAGTTTATCATGTTATTTTTCCAAAGTCGATGAGTGCCGGCACTCATTAAATCGTTCATCAAATCATATTTTTTGGCAACATTTGAAAAAATGTTTTTTACCAAATTAGATTTTTGATCGCGTTCGACTTCTTTGAAACCAAAATGAGTTTTGTTATTTTCCATGTTTAAAACCGCAGATTTTAATTTTAATTTACCCGACAATTTAATTGCTCAGGAACCCTTGAAAAACAAAGAGCAAACCCCGTTGTTAGTTTTTCAAAATAATCAAATTCTTGATAAAAAAATCGATGATTTAATCGATTTTTTTGAAGAGGGCTCGGTAATGATATTTAATCAAGTTAAGGTAATCAAGGCAAAATTAACGGGCGAAATTTCTCGCAATTCAGCGCTTATTCATTTTAATCTAGATCAAGAAACAAATGGTCTGTGGAACGCTTTGTGTCGCCCCGCCAAAAAAGTTCGCGTTGGCGATGTAATCATGATTTCCAAAGATTCGAATGATTTATTTTATTGCGAAGTTATCGAAAAAGACAATGATGGTTTTATTAAAATAAAATTTAATTGTGATGAAATTGAATTGCTCACAAAGCTTGAAAAATATGGCTCAATTCCACTTCCGCCTTACATTAAGCGCCATGAAAATGATGAAAAAGATTCACATAATGATCAAAAAAACTATCAAACAATTTATGCCCAAGACGGCGTCGCCGTTGCGGCTCCAACCGCCGGTCTGCATTTCAATGAAAATATTTTTGCCAAAATTAAAGCCAAAAAAATTCAATGTGTTTTTCTTACTTTAAATGTTGGCGCGGGAACATTCTTGCCGGTGCGCACCGATAATTTAGAAGAGCATAAAATGCACAGCGAAAAATTTTTTCTTTCAAAAGAAAATTGTGAAATTATTAATAATGCTAAAAAAAATGGTAAAAAAATTATTGCCGTCGGCACAACATCATTGCGGGCGGTTGAGTCTAGCGTTGATAAAAATGGAATTTTACAACCCCAAAATCGCTCCACCGAAATTTTTATTTATCCGCCTTATGATTTTAAAATTGTCGATATTTTGATGACAAATTTTCATCTTCCAAAGTCAACTTTATTTATGTTAATTTGTGCTTTTATTGGCTATGAAAATGCCTTTAAACTTTACAACCACGCGATTGAAAAACAATATCGCTTTTATTCTTACGGCGATTCTTCTTTGTTGTTTAGAAATTAAATTTTTGAGGAATATTTTAAGTTAAATCTTTCATAAAATGAAAACCGCGAATGTAAAAATCTTCACCAAAATAAAGCGAATGTGATTTTTTATTTTCGGTGTATGAATCCAAAACCATTTTATCGCAACCTAAATTGCGCGCTTTGTTTTCAAGATAATTAAGGATTTTTTTACCAACTCCGTTCCCACGAAAATTTTCATCAACCACCAAATTAGAAGCTTGGAGATAGCGTCCACAATATAGCATTCGCGCTGTCCAATAACCCGAAATTGCAATCATTTTATCATCATAAAAACCCGCGACCATCTGGTAATTATTATTCAAAATCATTTCATCGAGAGCGATTTCAAAGGTTTTATAATCCATCTTTTTATACATTTGATGAATCAAAGGAAAGGCATCCATCATCGCATTTTTAGTCTCCAAATCTTTGATGATAATATACATTTTATAAATTTTTTAATTGCTCTTCAAGTTTATAAGCCCAAGAACTGATTGTTCCGGCGCCCGTACATAATACTAAATCTCCTTTAGAAATTTGCGCTTTCAAAATCGAAGCCAATTCATTTTCGTGATTTAATTTTACAACATTTTTATGTCCAGTTTTTTTAATTCCAGCAATAATTGAATCTTGCGTAATGCCTTCAATCGGAGCCTGCGAAGCCGAATAAATATCGGAAACAATTACGCAATCGGCATCATTAAAAGCATTGCAAAATTCGTTGAATAAATCGTGAACTCGCGAATATTTGTGCGGTTGAAATACACAAATTACTTGATTATTTTTTACTAAATTTTTGGCGGTTTTAAGAGTTGCCATAATTTCAGTTGGATGATGTCCATAATCATCAATTATTGAAACCTCATTAAATTCACCAACTTTTGTGAATCTTTGCTTAACTCCAGTAAAACTTGCCAAACCTTGTTTAATTTGATTAGCATCTAATTTCAAAAATTTAGCAATCGCAACAGCAACTAAAGCATTGCTGGCATTGTGTTCGCCATAAATTGGCATTTGAGCATTTTCAATAATTTCGCCATTTTTAAAATGAATATCAAAAGTTAAGCCCTTAATATCCATTTTAATATTTTTTGCAAAAATATCCGCTGGTTTATTGATAGAGTAGGTTACTAAATTTTTATGATTTGCCGAAATTTTATTATAAATCTTTTCAACTTCTTCACTATCAATGCACAAAACGCACAAACCATCTTGCGAAATTTGCGTAATATATTTTTCAAAACAAGCTTTTTGTTTTTCAAAACTTCCGCCATATCCGACAAACTCAAGATGCTCTGGCTCTATATTGGTAACGGCTCCAATAAAGCTTGGCAAAATAACAAAACTAGCGTCGGATTCATCTGATTCGGCAACCAAATATTCGCCTTTGCCAATTTTAGAATTGCTCTGAAAATGATGAATTATTCCGCCATTAATTATTGTTGGATCAAAATTATTTGATTCAAGCATCATCGAAACCATGCCCGTGGTGCTAGTTTTGCCATGGGTTCCCGCAATAGTAATGCCTTTATAATCTTGCATAATTATCGCCAAAAGTTGCGCGCGCGTTAAAATTGGAATATTGCGATTTTGCGCTTTTAAAATTTCGGGATTATTGGTTTTAATAATCGATGTTTCAACCACCAAAGACACATCGTCGGTAAGATTTTTTTCGTCATGCCCAACAAAATAAGTCACGCCAGCATCGCGAAGCTTTGGCGTTAAATAATTTTCTCTTAAATCAGAACCTTGAACTGGAATATTCCATTTTCTTAAAATGAATGCCAAGGCGCTCATACCAATGCCCCCAAGACCAATAAAATGAACTTTCTTTTGTTGTTTTATGTCGCTAATATTCATGTAAAAATAAAAAACTTTTGAATTACTGAAAACAAAGGTCAAGGTAGAAAAAAAATTTTATTTGTAAAATCAAAATTTCAATTTTTATAAAAATGCTTCTGAAAAATATAAATCAAATTTTTGAAATTTGGCAAAAAAATAATCCGCAACCGAAAACTGAATTGGAATTTACTAATAATTTTACACTGCTCGTGGCGGTGGTTTTATCGGCTCAAAGCACTGATATTGGCGTCAACAAAGCCACAAAAAATCTTTTTAAAATTGTGGACACTCCGCAAAAAATGCTCGATCTTGGCGAAGAAAAATTGAAAAAATATATTTCGACGATTGGGCTTTACAACGGCAAGGCTAAAAATATTATAATTTTAAGCGAACAATTAATTAAACTGCATAATTCTGAAGTTCCGAATGATTTTGAATCGTTGAAAAATCTTGCAGGAGTAGGGCAGAAAACCGCCAATGTAGTTTTAAATTGCGCTTTTGGCGAGCCAACAATCGCAGTCGATACCCATGTTTTTCGCGTAGCAAATCGCCTTGGAATTGTTGACGAAACCAATCCCGAAAAAACCGAAAAATCATTATTAAAAAAAATTCCAAAAAAATTTTTATATTACGCGCATCATTGGATGATTTTACACGGACGCTATATTTGCCAAGCCCGCAAGCCCAATTGCAAAAATTGCCAAATCGAAAAATTTTGCAAATTTGATAAGAAAGTTTTTTGATGATGAATCGCGAATGTTAACAAATTTATGAATTAAATATTTGCATTATTTTTTTAGAGTTTATAATTGCGAAATTCTTTAAATAAAAAAATCATTTTATGAAAGCCAACACCAAAATAAAAAACCAAAATATTAATCAAGAAAACCTTGATTTGTTCAGCAATTTAGCATCTTTACAAAATATCAAAAAGAATGTTTCTTTAAAATTAAAGCAATCTTTTATTGATTTATTTGCTGGCATCGGTGGCATTAAAATTGCCCTAGAAAATGCTGGTTTTGATTGCGTTTTCTCTAACGATTTTGATAAAAATTGTAAAATTACTTTTGATTATAATTTCGCTTCGAAAAATTCTCTACAAAATCAAAATCACGAAATGTTTCTTGGCGATATTTCATCAATTCAAACTCAACAAATTCCTGCTTGCGATATTTTAGCTGGCGGTTTTCCTTGTCAACCATTTTCAATTGCTGGCTATCGCCAAGGATTCAATGACGAGAAGGGTAGAGGCAATGTTTTTTTTGATATTACTCGAATAATTGCCGCTAAAAAACCACAAGTAATTTTACTCGAAAATGTTAAAAATTTAAAAAGCCATGATAATGGCAACACTATCAAAATTATTTATCAAGAATTACAAAATCTTGGCTATTTTGTATGCGATAAAGTCATGAACGCCTTGGATTACGGCAACATTCCACAAAATAGAGAAAGAATTTATATTGTGGCTTTTAAAAATAAAAATTCCTTCGAAAAATTTAATTTTCCAAACAAAATTTCTCTGACAAAAACCATTCAAGATTGTCTCGAAAAAGAAGTTGATGATAAATATTATTATAATGACAAGCCTTTATTTTCTAGGATTAGCGATGATGTAACTAAAAAATTTACTCTTTATCAATGGCGTCGAAAATATGTTCGTGAAAATAAAAATTCCGCATGCCCAACCCTCACAGCCAATATGGGCATGGGCGGACACAATGTTCCAATTATTCTCGACGACAAAGGAATCAGAAAATTAACGCCACGCGAATGCGCTAATTTTCAAGGTTTTCCCGCGAATTACAAATTGCCAAAAATCGCCGACTCGGCTTTGTATAAGCAGTTCGGAAATTCGGTGGCAATCCCCGTCGTTGAGAGAATTGCGATGAATATTAAATTGGCTTTGGACGGAGTAAACGAATCATGAATCATTATAAACTTTTATTTGAGGATTTTAAAAGAGTTTTTGAATTTGCTACTTCTTATTACATCGAACCAACAAAAAACACCACGGGTCGAACCAGTGGCGAGCCTAGGGGATTGGGTGCAATCCTTGATTCATTTACGATTGGTAAGCTTGCTGAAATTGGTGTAGAAAAAATATTAACAATTTTAAATAAGGAAAAAAAATATTTATTAGATTTTGATATTAAAAATAACAATAAAGTAAAAAATGAACCTGATATTGTTGCGATAAGTGAAAATAAAATACATAGGAATCCTAATATTTTTACAGAAATAAAAAACACTTCCGAGAATGACCGATGGATTGGACTTACGGAAGAGCAGTTTAATACCATAAAAAGAAGCGCTGAAAATAAAAAAATATTTATGATTTATGCTTCGATAAATTCTTCAATTACTAATAAAAATCCCAAAACAGTTGATTTATCAGGAATGTTTCTTAAGCAAATCGAAGATAAAAATAAGAGTTTAATTTTTCAAGAATTTGCCGACCTAAATGCCGAATGCAAAATAGAATTTATTTTATCATCTTGTTGCTCGTAATTTTGTTGTTTGGAAATAATGTTGTCTTGCCTGCATGGGACCAATATCAGTCAGCTCAAGCCGATGTTAGTGCGGTTAATCTTCAGATTGCTGCTGGTGACAATA
>CAIOKL010000029.1 GCA_903858915.1 uncultured Alphaproteobacteria bacterium
ATTTTTTTTCTTGAAAATCTTTATCTTCTTTCAATCCCTGAGAAGATCGCCTTAATTCAAAATCTTGATCAATAAAATCGCCATGAGATTCATTCAATTCTTTTAATTCTCTCTCAGCAATATTCAAATCAAAATTTTTATCCTTTTTAAAAAATGATTGAGCGGCTCTATTAATATCCTGAACATCTGAAGACGAAAGAGATTTTTCTGGTGATTCTAATAATTTATAACCAATAGCTTCGCTAACTAATTTTAAAGCATTTTCAACTTCAACAAGATGTTTATCAATATAATAATTGGATTTTTTCGTAGCCAATTCCCCAAGCTCAACGCCAACTTTAGCTCCTCCTTCATAAATATTTTTAGATTTTTCAGCAATTTTTTTTAATTCATCTTTTTGTTTTTTAAGAGCTTCAAGCTCTTGTTCCTTTGCCTTTAATTTTTTTTCTAATTCATCTTTATTTAACCCAGAAGCGAGAGAATCCCTTAATAACTTTTCTTCATAAGCTTCTTGTAATTTATCTTTAGCTTCATTTAAAGCTTTCTTACTTAATTCAAATTTATTAGAAGCCGATTCAATTTTACTAGAAACAGAAAATAATTTTTCTACAGTCTTGGAAGCTTCGTCACCTTCTGTCCAATCTTTGATATTTTTTTTTACAAAATCCTGAACAGCTTTGAAAATGGCAGTGTTATTTTTATCTGGAGAAAGTTTTTTGGCAACGCCTGAAACAACTTTAGCGACAGCAATCTCTGAAGGCGTTCCGGCAAGGGTGGAAACATAAGAAGCAAACATTGCTATACTTGCAATTGTATCTTTTTGTTTTTGAATATCGGATTCATTAATTTTAGAGATATATTCAGCGACAACTTGATCTAAAGTTAAATTATTATCATGAACTCGTTGAACCTCATCCGCAATAGCATTGGCTTTTGACGATTCAACCCCTCCTTCTATAAGGCTTTTTTTCAATTCAAGATTTTCAGTGGAATTCACTTTATCTTTAGCGGAATCAGGAGCTTTAGTCGCGGAGGATTGTTTGTTGGGTTCAATTAAACCTGCAAAATTAGGATCATTATAAATAGCGTTAGCACCGGCAATAGAGGCAACACAAGCGAGTTGAGATAATTTTTCTAGATTATCATCTTTATCCCCAGAAGAAGATTGGCGGGATGATTTGGATTTTATAATTATTTTAGCAATATCAATACATTGGCCTGCATTAGCACCATTTAAAAATGCACAAAGAGTGGCAACAACAACATCAGCATTATCTTCAATAACATTGACGGCAGGAGTATCTTCAAGATCATTGACGGCAGGAGTATCTTGAGAAGCGCTATCGAGAATAGTTTTCGCGACAAAGGCGACAAAGGCATTAACAGATTTAAATATAGCCGTTTCTTTCAAACCATTTGAAGCTGTTATTAGTTGAGATTTGGCATCTTCAAATTCCTTTGAAGCTTGTTTCTTAGCATCATGAGCTTTTGTAAACTCTTGATAAATAATGGGAATTTCAGGTTGAGCGTCTTTACAATCTTCCACCAAAGCTTTTAAAGCTTCAATATTAGAATCGTTCTCATCGCTGATAATTTTATTTAATAATTTACTAAATTCATCCATAAATATATTTTGAAGAAAAAATTATTTAAACAATTAAAAAATACTATTCACTTAATTTAAATAATTTTTTTGTTAATTATGATAAACATCCAAATTGCCAAACCTAGTAAATTCGGCGTCGAAAAATAATTCAACACTTCCGACGGGACCGTTTCTTTGTTTGGCGATAATAAATTCAGCTTTGTGCGCCACTTGTTGCATTTCATTTTTCCATTTTTGAAATTTATCAACTTCATTTTCAGGTGGTCGCATCCGCTCTTTGTAATAACTATCGCGATAAATAAAAGCCACGACATCTGCATCTTGCTCGATCGAACCCGATTCGCGCAAATCGGAAAGTTGCGGACGCTTATCTTCTCTTTGCTCAACCGCCCGCGACAATTGCGACAGAGCGATTACGGGGATGTTGAGTTCTTTAGCAATCGCCTTCAAACCTTGGGTAATTTCCGAAACTTCTTGAACGCGATTTTCGGCGGAACGACTCGAGCTTCCGCGAATTAATTGTAAGTAGTCGATGACCAATAATCCCAAATTATTTTTACGAAGCATTCTACGCGCTCTAGTTCGAATCGCCGAGATTGAAAGTGCCGGCGTATCGTCGATGAAAAAAGGCATTTTAGCGATCTCGGCGGAACGAGTGGCGACAACTTCCCATTCATTTTCACTTAATTGTCCGGTGCGAAATTTAGTGGCGTTGATACTGAATTCCATCGAGAGAATCCTAGAAGCCAGTTGATCGGAAGACATTTCGAGCGAAAAAAATCCGACGGCTTTTAGATTTTTTTTATCATCTAAATCTGGATTTAAAAATTTACAGGCATTAACGGCGATATTGATGGCGATGGCGGTTTTACCCATCGACGGACGTCCCGCCAAAATGAATAAATCGGATTGTTGCAAACCACTTAACATTTTATCGAGATCGGTGAAGCCAGTCGAGACGCCACTAATATGGCTATCGCGTTTTCTTGCCAGCAAAGTTTTGTCGAGAGTTTCTTTGATTGAAAATGAAATATTGCGAAAATCACTTTTGCCATTGCCCCCTTTTTCGGCGAGGTCGAATAAATTGGCTTCGGCTTGCTCTATTTGGTCTTGCGCCGATAAATTATTTTCAGTTTTATAAACGCGATTAACGACATCTTCGCCAATCATTACCAATTTTCTTTTTAAAGCTAAATCGTAAATTATGCGCCCGTAATCGGCGATATCAAAAATTCCTGAAGCATTGGCGAGTAAGGTTGAGAGATATTTTGCTCCGCCTATCGCCTTGATATTTTCATCATTTTCAAAAAATTGTTTTAAGGTAATTTGATTGGCAACGATACTTACTTTTTCAACATTATGAATGATTTGCGCGTAAATTTTTTGATGGGCGGGCTCGTAAAAATGTTAGGG
>CAIOKL010000030.1 GCA_903858915.1 uncultured Alphaproteobacteria bacterium
ATATAAAAAATTATTGGTAAAAATAAAAGTCATTAAACATATCAATAAGTTTAATGTTGCGAATGTATAACTGACGCCAAGAAGCATTGGTGGGCGCGTTAAACCGAGAAATAAAGGATCGACTTCGAACTCTCCACTCATAAATAAACTCTAAAAATTTAGTTTGACAAAAAATGACTAATTAATAAGAATATTTTATTCAAAAAAAGTCAATCGCTTTATTAAATTTTAAACAAATAAAAATTTTATGACATTACTTGCAAAATCTTTATCAAACATCAAGCCATCTCCAACAATTGCCGTTTCAACAAAGGCTTCCGAGCTTAAGGCTCAAGGTTTTGATATAATTTCTTTGGGCATGGGAGAACCTGATTTTGACACTCCAGAAAACATTAAGCAAGCTGGTATAAAAGCTATTCAAAAAGGTGAAACTAAATACACCGCGGTTGACGGCACGCCCGCCCTCAAAAAAGCTATAATTGAAAAACTTAAAAGAGAAAATAATCTTGAATATAAATCTTCGGAAATTTCTGTTAGCACCGGCGCGAAACAAGTAATTTATAACGCGCTTATCGCAACTTTGAATCCTGAAGATGAAGTTATTATCCCCGCGCCATATTGGGTTTCTTATCCCGACATGGTTTTGCTTGGATCGGGAGTTCCGGTTATCGCCGAATCTTCGGAAAAAAATAATTTTAAAATTTCGCCGTCCGAACTTGAATCAAAAATTACCAAAAAAACTAAATGGCTTATTTTAAATTCGCCGAGCAATCCTACGGGCGCTTGTTATTCCGAATCAGAATTGCGAGCTTTGGCGGATGTTTTATTGCGCCATTCGCAAGTGCATATTTTGAGCGATGATATTTACGAACATTTAATTTTTGATAATTTAAAATTTTCAACAATCGCTTCAGTTGAGCCGAAGCTTAAAGAGCGCACTTTGGTGGTCAATGGAGTTTCTAAAAGTTATGCGATGACGGGCTGGAGAATCGGATTTGGCGCGGGTCCAGAAAAATTAATTAAAGCCATGGGAATAATTCAATCGCAAAGCACTTCTTGTCCAAGCTCGATTGGTCAATCGGCTGCGGTTGAGGCTTATAACGGCACTCAAGAATTTATCAAACCCAATGCCCTTTTATTCCAAAAGCGTCGCGATATGGTCGTCGAAATGTTGAATAAAATTGATGGCATAAATTGTAATATTCCGAACGGCGCGTTCTATGTTTTTCCTAGTTGCAAAGGTCTTTACGGCAAAAAAACTCCGAAAGGTCAAGAAATTAAAAATGACAATGATTTTGCTACTTATCTTCTTGAAGAGGCTTTAGTCGCTGTAGTTCCCGGAGTTGCTTTCGGAGCCGAAGGATTTTTTAGAATTTCTTACGCTGCTAGCGATGAATTTTTGCATAATTCAATGCAAAGAATTACCGAAGCTTGTGCTAAATTAAAATAATTTTATGCTACTTACCGTTGATATTGGCAATACAAATATTGTTATTGGATTATTTGAAAAAAATCTTTTAAAACATAAATGGCGAATCATTTCTGATTACAAAAAAACGGTCGATGATTACGCCGTTGACATCATCGAATTATGTTTAACAAATAAGGTTGATTGCTTGAATATCAACGGTTGCGTTATTGCTTCGGTGGTGCCAATTTTGACGGCAAGAATTCACGAGGCTATCAAAAAATTTATTAGCGAAACCGTTACTAAAAAAATTCTAATTATTGGCGATGAATCTACAAAATTAGGCATCGAAATTAAAATAAAAAATAAAAATGAAGTTGGTCACGATCGTTTAATAAATTCAATCGCGGGTTTTAATAAATTTGGCGGAAACCTTATCATTGTTGACTTCGGAACCGCCACAACTTTTGATATTGTTGGACAAAATGGCGAATATCTTGGCGGAATAATCGCCCCCGGAATTAATTTATCGCTCAAAGCGCTTCACGATATGACGGCGCAACTTCCAAAAATTTCCATTAAAGCGCAAAAAAATGTCATTGGCAAAAGTACGGTCGAGGCAATGAATTCGGGTGTTTATCATGGTTATATTGCCATGGTTGAAGGCTTGATTAATAAAATTGAAAATGAACTTCAAGTCAAAACAACTCGCATTATCACGGGTGGTCTTGCCGAAATATTTAAAGAATATTTTATTGAGTCAAATATAATTCAACATTATCAACCCGATCTTACTCTAGAAGGTTTAAAGATAGTTTTTGAAAAGAATTAATTGCCCAATATTATAAAAATTTTACTCCCACTCAATTGTTCCTGGGGGCTTGGAAGTGTAGTCGTAAACCACTCGATTAATTCCTCTAACTTCGTTAATAATGCGATTACTAACTTCGCATAAAAAACTCGATTCAAAATTATAAACTTCGGCGGTCATGCCATCGACGGAGGTAACGGCGCGAAGCGCTAAAACATATTCGTAAGTTCGGGCATCGCCCATAACGCCAACGGTTTTAACGGGTAGAAGAGCGCAAAAGGCTTGCCAAATTTTATCATAAAGCCCAGCTTTTTTAATTTCATCGATATAAACCGCATCGGCTTCTTGCAAAATTTTAATTTTTTCTTCGGTAATTTCGCCAAGAATTCTAATTGCCAAACCCGGTCCCGGAAATGGATGTCTTGAAACTATAATTTCAGGAACGCCAAGTTCGCGTCCCAGCGCCCTCACCTCGTCTTTAAACAACATGCGCACGGGTTCGAGAAGTTTTAACTTCATATTTTCGGGCAATCCGCCAACATTATGATGCGATTTTATAGTTTGACTCGCGCCTTTATTTGGATGCGAAGATTCGATTACATCGGGATAAAGTGTGCCTTGCGCCAAAAACTCTGCGCCCTGTATTTTAGAGGCTTCTTCGTCAAAAACTTCGATGAAAGTTTTGCCGATAATTTTGCGTTTCTGCTCGGGATCGGAAATGCCTTTTAACTTATCTAAAAATAATTTTTTAGCATCGCAATAAATAAAATTTGTTGTAAAATTTTTAGTAAAAATTTCATTAACTTGCTCGCCTTCGTTCTTGCGCAACAAGCCGTGATCAACAAAAATACAAGTTAATTGTTTGCCAATCGCCTCATTAATTAAAGTCGCAACCACCGATGAGTCAACGCCACCGCTCAATCCGCAAATAACTTTTTTATCGCCAACAATTTTTTTAATATCAATAATTTGCTCATCTTTAAAATTTTTCATACTCCAATCTGGCTTACAGCCTGATATTTCTACGACAAAATTCTTTAAAATTTTTGCACCATCAATTGAATGATAAACTTCGGGATGGAATTGAACGCCGTAAATTTTTTTATCTTCATTGGCGATGCCGGCAAATGGCGCTTTGGGAGTTTTAGCGATAACTTCAAAACCTTGCGGAATCTTGCTAATGTGGTCGCCGTGACTCATCCAAACTTGAAGATTTTGGAAATCTTTAAAAAATTTTGAAGTTTTAACGATTTCAATTTCGGCTTTACCAAATTCTCGTTCGAAAGACTTCTCAACTTTGCCGCCAAGCATGTCGCAAATCAATTGTTCGCCATAACAAATTCCAAGAATTGGAATATTTAAATCGAAAATTTGCGGAGAAATTTTTGGAGCATTTTCTTCATAAACCGAAGAAGGTCCGCCCGAAAAAATAATTGCTTGCGGAGAATTTTTTTTAATTTCTTCGAGAGAAATATTGTAATTTTTTACTTCACAAAAAACTCCAAATTCACGAATTCTTCGTGCAATAAGTTGAGTTACTTGGCTCCCGAAATCAATAATAAGAACAGAATTATGCGACATTTATTTTAAGATAAAATTGCTTTAACGATGCGAGATTTAATCTCGTCTTTTGAAAATTTTTCAATGATAATTTTACTTAGCGCTTCGCATAAATCCAGTTTTAATTTATATTTTTTAGCGAATTCGACAATAACTTTTGCGGAATTGGCGCCTTCATAAGTTGTATTTTTATCGGGTGTTTTTCCTTGAGCGATAAGGCTTCCAAGGCTATTATTGCGCGATTTTGTTGAAGAGCATGTTAAAAAAATATCGCCAAAACCCGCAGGATTTGCGACATCGCTCGAGGCTTTAATTTTTTTGCATAAAATTTGAATTTCAGAAATTCCTTTTACTAAAAGTGCCGATTTGGTATTGACTCCAAGCTCAAGACCATCAACGATTCCGCATCCAATTGCTAAAATATTTTTTACGATTCCACAAATTTCGGCGGTTCTTGGATCGTTAAAATATAAAGCTTTAAAATTTTCATTATTAAGAATTTTTATAACTTTTTGAGCAATTTTTTTATTTTTTGAAGCAATTGTTGTAACGCTCGGAACCTCTCTTGCAACTTCAACCGCGAAGTTTGGACCGGATAAAACAACATAATTTTTATTTTTTGTGATGCGTTCAAAAGAATCGCTTAAAAGACTCAAAGTTTTATCTTCAAAACCTTTTGAACAAATAACGAATCCACAAGTTTTTTTAAAATTAGTTGTAGAAATTTTTTCAAAAACATTGCGTGCAACATTGCTCGGAACCACTATGAATACAAAGTCGACATCGCTTTCAAAATTAATTCCCGCTTTAATATTTTTGTGTAATTTTAAATTGGGAAAATATTTTGAATTAGAATTTTTTTGATTAATTTCATCGACGACATCTTTCTCAATTGAATTTAAAAAAACGGCACAATTATTTACCGCTAAATGATTTGCAAGCGCTGTACCCCAAGTTCCAGAGCCGATTACCATAACTTTAGATTGTGTATTTTTCATATCAAAATTTAATATAATTTATAAAACTTTTTCGATAATAACCATCGCTCCCGATATTGATTTTTCATCGCTAATAGTCAAATGAATAATATATTCTTTGCAGTTTAAAATTTCTTTAATTTTCGCTTCTTTATTGTTCAAAATTCTAATAAAAGGCTTGCCGAAATTATCGTTGTAAATCTCAATATCATTGAAGTTAATTCCGCGACCAATTCC
Organism: uncultured Alphaproteobacteria bacterium; assembly: GCA_903858915.1. GTDB lineage: Bacteria > Pseudomonadota > Alphaproteobacteria > Rickettsiales > UBA1997 > CAILUF01. The sequence continues at coordinate 4,994 of CAIOKL010000030.1, forward strand.
AGTGCCAAGAGCCTTAGAAAATGCTTCTTTCGAAGCAAATCTTTTAGCAAGAAAATTAATGGCATTTTGTGATAATTTTTTTTGATCCTTAGATCTATTTTCAAAATCAATCAATTCATTTTTTGAAAAAATCTTTTCTTTAAAATTATTATCAAATTTTTTTAGAATTTTTTTTATTCTATCATTTGATATTAAGTCAATTCCAATTCCACTTATCATAAAAAACTAAATAATGTTGCATGTTTTTTTATTAATCTTTAAAAATGTACAACATATGAATTTAAAATTTAACCTTATTTTAAAATGATTTCTAACAAAGCCATTGTAGTGCTAATTGGAAATAATGGAACTATTATCACCAAGCATACTGGAAACGCTGTAATCTCTGAATTCGTAGATAAGTTAACCGATGAAAATAAGCCAAATTTAACCAATTTTTTTAGCAATTCCAAGGGTTATAAAATTTATATAATGCTCGATACAATCGATCAAACTTATAAGAAAAAAACCTATCCGATGATGCGAAGATTTGATCTTGATCGCATTGCTAAAAGAGATTTAGCTTCGGATGGAGATAAAGAGGGATTAAAAAATTATATCATACTAAAAAATCACAAAACATCCTTAAATTCACAAAAGAAAAGTATACTTAAGAAAGCCGAGCCGAGTAAGTCCGAATGCTTGTTTATAACATCTTCAAAATCTGAAAATATTGCTACTTGGTTAAATTTTATTTACGAATTACCGAACCGCTTAATTGGAATTTACATGCTTCCAGTTGAATGCTTTAATGTTTTTGTGCAAATTTTAAAGCTTGATAACCAAACGATGGCGCCTTCGGTTTTAAAATTGAAAGAAAATAATATTTTCTGCCTAGTGATTCAAACCAAAACCGGCGGTGCTAGACAAATTGTTTTTTCAAATTCGAGCATCGTTTTTACTCGTGTCGTTAATTATAATTTTGATGAAATTAATTTTGTTGAAAAATATTCACAAGATGTTTATAGCACATTTGAATACCTCAAAA
>CAIOKL010000031.1 GCA_903858915.1 uncultured Alphaproteobacteria bacterium
ATTTGCGAAGCAAATTTAATGCGGAGCAAATAACGCTTCCAATCTTAAATCAGGCGATTGAATTTGAAGGCGAGTCTGCGTAAGCCTACTCTAAGGTAGGCGCGCAAAGACGAGACCTGATAAATTCATTCGCATCATTTAAGAGTGGACGCGTTATTATCGCATCCTCAATTTGTAATTGTAATTTCTCAACCCCCATCCAGCTATTGATATCAATGGTTCCGATCAGATTTATCGGTTGTGAAGTTTTACATTCAATTAAAGCTTGGGCGAGGTTCGACATATTGGCGCGAAATAAAATCGCTTGAATTTGATTGTTAAATCCAACCATCGATTTGGCGCTAAAAATGCAACTCAAATGTTCTTGTTTTTTGCCGACAAAATTAGTACGAATTTTATAAACATTGCGCAATAAAAATTTAGGACGACTATTCGCCGTTCCAAATGGTTCTAACTTTGAAAGCTCTTTAATTAAATCGAGATTAAGCTGTTCTAAATCAAGTTCTAAATCAAATTCATAAAGATTTTCTTGTAAAATTTTAGTGATTTTATTTTGTAAATTATTACAAAAAAATTGGTGTAAATCTTTAATTTTAGAAATTTCAACGGCGAAGCCTCCCGCCATCGCATGCCCTCCGCCCTCAATTAACAAGCCTTCGAGCCGAGCTTTTAAAATTTCTCCACCAAAATCAATGCCATTAATTGAACGGCACGAAGCCTTGGCGCGCGATTTTTTTTCGTCAATTGTCAAAACCGCGACGGGTTTGCCATAAAGCTCTTTGAGTCGCGATGCTACAATCCCAATGACTCCCTGATGCCAATCATTGGCAACCGCAAAAATCACCGCGTCATTTTTATTAAAACCATTTTTGTTATTTTCTAAATTTTCAATGGCTTCACTTAAAACTTGTGCTTCGATATCTTTGCGCTCCTGATTTAGAACCTCAAGCCTTTGCGCAATTTCAAAAATCTGATTTTCATCTTCGCTTGATAAAATTGTCGCTCCTAAATTTGAAGTTCCAACCCTTCCGCCCGCATTAATTCTAGGGCCGATAACGAATCCCAAACTATAAGAATTTGGTTTAACATCGAGTCCGGCGGTGTCACAAATTATGCGCAATCCGAGATTTTTTCTTTGTTGCATAATTTTTAGCCCAGAAGCCACGAAAGCGCGATTTAAGCCGAGCAAGGGCATAACATCGCAAACTGTTCCAAGCGCAACTAAATCGAGCAAAGCAAATAGATTTGGCTCAGAATTTTTTACAAAAAAATTATTTTCTCGCAAAATTTTATTGATGGCGACGATGAACAAAAAAACCACACCGGCGGCGCATAAATTTTTATGAATAAAATTTTCGTTAATAAGATTTGGATTTATAATGGCGATGGCATCAGGTTTATCAATGACTCCCAAATGATGATCGATGACAATTATTTCCAAACCGGCTTTTTTAGCGGTTTGCAACGGCTCAAACGCCACCGTTCCGCAATCAACCATAATCACCAAATCGGTACCGTTTTTCTTGAGATTCAACAAGGCCTCGGAGTTAGGGCCATAACCTTCTAAAATGCGATCGGGGATGTAAATTCCAACTTCGATTCCTAGTTCACGAAAATAGCGCTTAAGAATTGCGCTCGAAGTTGCGCCATCAACATCATAATCGCCAAAAATAGTAATTTTTTTATTGGAATTAATGGCGTTTAAAACATGTTCGACAGCGATTTTCATATCACCAAGTTCAAAAGGATTTGGTAAAATATTTTTAATTTTTGGATCTAAAAAATCGGCGATTTCTTCGAGGGGAATTTTACGAATATTGAGTAATTTAGCTAAAACTTCCGAGATTGAAAATTTTTGCATGATAGCCAAAACCGTGCGTTCGTCGCAGATTTTGGCTTGCCAATTTTTGTCTAAAATTGAGGTTTTTTGTGGGTTTGACATTTTGGTTTAGAAATAAATTAAGCGTCTTGTAAGAAGCTTTTTAATAATTTAGCGCGTTTCGGGTGTTGCAGTTTTTTCAAAGCTTTGGCTTCGATTTGACGAATCCTTTCACGAGTAACCGAGAATTGCTTCCCGACCTCTTCCAAAGTGTGATCGGTCACCATGCCAATACCAAAGCGCATGCGCAACACTCTTTCTTCACGCGAAGTAAGTGAAGAAAGTATTTGCGCCGTAAGCTCTTTTAATTTTGAATGCGAAGCCGCATCGAAAGGCAATACCGCCGTTTTATCTTCAATAAAATCACCAAGCACACTTTCTTCATCATCTCCCGATATAGGCGACTCAAGACTTACTGGATCTTTTGAAGTTCTTAAAACTTTACGAACTTTTTCGACGGGCATTAATAAACGATCGGCAATCTCTTGAGCGTCAGGCGTTCTGCCGAGCTCTTGAGTTAATTGACGCGAAGTTTTGACAATTTTGTTAATGGTTTCAACCATATGAATTGGAATACGAATCGTGCGTGATTGGTCAGCAATGGCGCGAGTAATGGCTTGACGAATCCACCAAGTAGCGTAAGTAGAAAATTTATAACCACGACGATATTCAAATTTATCAACGGCGCGCATCAAGCCAATATTGCCTTCTTGAATTAAATCTAAGAATTGCAAACCACGATTAGTATATTTTTTGGCAATCGAAACGACCAAACGCAAATTGGCTTCGATCATTTCTTTTTTAGCCTTCAATTCTTCCTCTTGGCTGTAGCGCAAATTGCTAATCATTTTCTTAAAATCAATGATAGAAATGCTCATGATTTTAGTAAATTTAGCGATTTTTTCGAGCGAAGTAAGAATTTGTTTTTCACCTTCTTGCGTAAATTTTTGCCATTTTTTATCTTTGAGTTCTTTTACTTTTTTAAACCATTTTTCACCATCTTCAATGCCAACATAATTTTTTAAGAAATCAATTTTATCGATGCCGAATGTTTGAGAATATTTCAGAAGCTCAATTTCGATTGATAAAAGTTTTTGTTGTGCCTCGTAAAGCTGATCTACCAAGGCTTTAATAAGACCGTCATTGAAACTTACTTCATTAGAAAGAGTTTCAAATTCCAATCTTAATTTATTAATATCTTTGTCATTTTTGATTTGCTCAAGAGATTTATCTTCAGATTTATCAATAATTTTTTGGCAAATTGTGGCAATTTTTTGGAAAAGTTCGAGCATTTTTGGCATCAAGATTCTTTCCATCGAAACGAATGATACCGCGCTTTCGTCGATTTCTTCAAGCTCTTCATCTTCGAACAAAGAATCTTCGTTAATTTCAGCAGAATCGGCTTGCTCTTCAATAATAGCAACTACATCTTCAACATTACTGTCCGCGACCGGAATTTGTTGATCGTTATTTTTTATGATTTCTTCGAGTTCAGAATTATAAGTTTCGTCAATTCTAATGATATCGCGAAGCAAGATAGTGCCGTTTGATAAGCCATTATACCACTCGATAAAATGGCGCATAATCAAAGGACTTTGATAAAGAAACTTTACGGTTTTACTGCGTCCGTCTTCTATTCTCATGGCGATAGAAACCTCGTCATCGCGGGTTAGAAGCTTAACGGTACTCATCGATTTAAGATAAGTTTTTACGGAATCCTCACTTCTTTTTTGACTTTTTTCATCATCTTTTGAAGCGAGACCTTCTTCGATTAATCGCTCGAGATCTTCTTCTTTTTCAACAATTTGAATTTTAAATTCACTTAGAATATCAACAATTCTATCGAGTTTTCGACCATCAAGCTCAGTTTCAATATTTTCATTAATTTGCTCATGAGTTAAAAAACCTTGGGTTTTACCAATCGCAATAAGTTTCTTAAGTTTATTGGCTATTTCACTCGAAATTCTTTTAGTTTCGTCGTCGCCTTTGTTAATCGCGCTTCGAACATCTTGAATTAATTGAAATTTTTCTGCTAAACGAGAAGTTTTATCTCCCAAAGCTATTGATGTTTTTGGAGCTTTTACTCTAGGTGCCTTTACTTCTTTTACTGCTTTTATTTTTGGCACTTTTACTTTTAAAACCTTCTCTTTCTTGACTTCTTTTGATTTTTTTTCAACGGGCTTTTTTTCTTTTTTTAAATTTTCTTGAGCCTTATTTTTTAATTCTTTGAGACCTTTTTTAACATTATTCTGGATTTTTTTAGCAACATTTTTAACTAAATTTTTTGAAGATTTTTTAACGATTTCAACTTTTTTTGAAGCAACTTTTATCGGCTTACTAATCTTAGCTTTAAGCGGGGTTTTTGCTTGAATTTTTTTAGTAATTTTCTCAACTTTTTTAACGATTTTTTTCGGCGAAGCTTTAATAATTTTCGATGATTTTTTAACGCTTTTAGCAATCACGACTAATTTTTTTTCTACTTTTTTTAAAGGCGTTTTGACTTTATTTTTCAAGGGTTTTGGCAATTTTTTAACAACCTTGGCAACTTTTGCGACTGTTTTTTTAATATTTTTTACCGCCTTAAGATTTTTAGCAACAATTGGAGTTTTTTTGGCAACGATTTTGGAGCTATTTTTTTCAATTTTTTTTGCCACAATTTTTTTTGTTAATTTTTTCTTAACTGCCATAAATTGATTAAATGATTTTTATAAAAATTATAATATTTCTTTTTCAAGATCTCTAATTTGAGATTGAAGCGATTTTTTATAATCAAAAATCTCAATGATTTTTTGATTTTCCGAAATTGTAGTTTGATGAGTTTGAATTTCATCAGTTGTGTTCAAATTTTCTAAATACTGCTCCTCAACCTTGAACAGTAAATCTTTCAAAAGCAAAAGGCGAAATTTTAATTTTACATTTTCGCAATTCGAATTTTGACGGATTAAAATATTTTTAATCTCATCATTATAAAGCTTGAAATCTGATTTTTCAAGCTCTTCGACGATATTTTGACAATTTTCATCGATCAAATTTACCACGAATTCTTTTAAATCACTCATTTTTTCATCTTCGAACTGCATTTCTCTAAGATCGAAGTCATTATCGCGATAATTAATTAATTCAGGATATTTTATTAAAAAAGCCATTATCGACAAAGAATTTTGATTAAAATTATTGCGATTTCTATTTGGTAAAATTGTTTTTTTTATAATATTTTTCTTAAAATTATTTTGATTTCTTCCGATCGAAAATAGCGCATCTTTAGCGAATAAATTAAAATATTTTTTTGAAGAAGCGTCGGTGATTAAATTAATTTTGGCATTGAGCTCCAATTCAAGTCTCGCCTTATTTTCGGGCGACAATTTTTCAATATTTTTTAAGCCCAAATCGGCGACCGCAAAATCAAACATCGCCTTGGAAAGTGGCACCGCTTCATCGAGAGTTTTTTTAAATTCGCGCGCGCCATAATTTTTCAAAAAATCATCGGGATCCATTTGATTTGGTAAAAAATTAAATGCCAAAGTTTTTTTAGAATTTATCAAGGGTAACGAAATTTCCAAAACGCGCTTAGCGGCTTTGACGCCAGCATTATCGCCATCTAAGCACATGATGATTTTGTCGGTAATTTGAAAAAGTTGTTTTAAATGCTCTTCGCCGATTGCCGTCCCAAGCCCCGCCACGACATTTTCAAAGCCGTTATTTGCCAAAGAAATTGCATCGACATAACCTTCGACCATAATGGCGCAACCATTGTCAAATATGGCTTTGCGCGCATTTGAATAATTGTAAAGAGTTTGATTTTTTTTGAAAATTTCGGTTTCCGCCGAGTTTAAATATTTCGGTAAATCGTCGCCCAAAGTGCGTCCGCCGAACGCGATTAATCTATTTTTGCGATCACTAATGGCGAAGGTAATGCGATTGCGCAATTTGTCATAAAATTTACCATTATCGCTTTTGCCAATTACTCCGCAACCCTCTATTTCTCTATCGCTAAAGCCCAAATTTTTTAAATGATTTAGCAATCCTTCATATGAATTTAAAGCATAACCAATGTGAAATTTTTTGGCAATTACCGAATTAAATCCGCGTTTTTTTAAGTAATTTCGAGCTTCGACAGCGCTTTCTTGATATAAATTTTTTTCAAAAAATTGATTAATTTTTTCAATAATTTCAAAATCGCGAGCGACATAATTTTGTTGAATTTGCGTCGAAGAGACTAGGGGGACTTGAATTCCAAAATCATCGGCGAGTTTGAAAATTGCTTCTTTAAATTCTAGTCTTTCATTTTCCATCGTAAAAGTTATTACATCGCCATGCGCTTGGCAACCAAAGCAATGATAAAAACCTTTTTGATCATTCACCGAAAAAGATGGACTTTTTTCATTATGAAATGGACATAATCCGGAGAAATTTTTGCCTTGTTTTTTAAGGCGAACTTTTTTGCCGATGACTTCGGAAATAAGAATCGAGGAGCGTAATTTTTCTGGAAAATCTTTGGAAAAATTCATGCTAATTTTTTTAAATTTGGAATTTTAAAATTATAAAATGTGCCACATAAAATTTAGCAAAGACATACAAATTCCGAAGGTAAGTGGTATCGACAAATTATCGTCAACAATAAAAAAACTTGGATAAGCTTCGATAAAAGTTACAAAAGTAGCGATGAAAATTGCAAAAAAATAAAAGAGCCAACGACAATCAAAATAATATCCCGAAAGCAATATTACCAAGACTGAAGTTGCAAAAAATGCCAAAGAACCGGCGCGCGATTTTTCGTAAAATGGAGGCGATTTTATTGATTTTCCAACGACGGCGGCCATGGCGTCGGCGAAAATTAAAATACAAAAACCCGTCACCGCAATTACTTTATCGAATATTAAAAAATTTATTAACGCTCCGCCAAAAACCCAACTCATGCCCGAGAGTTTTTTTTGATTAATTTCTTTGTCGCGCATGATAATTTTGAAAACTTTAGAAGTGATGTTGTTAAGCTTGTCAGACCTACATCTATAATAATCTATCATTATTATAATTGCCGAAATTGGAATAAATATTTTGAGAAATTCATTTTTTCCTAGTTTGATAAAAAAAACTGGAATTATAAACAACAA
>CAIOKL010000032.1 GCA_903858915.1 uncultured Alphaproteobacteria bacterium
AAATGAATAAGATTCAAAATAAAAATTTTAACAATAAAAATTTTTTAAATTTCAAAGAAAACCAAGAGTGGCGCAGTTTTTCCAATCATGATTTTTACAAAAAAATTATAGCTTTTGCGCGTTCATTAGAAAAATTAGGTTTACAAAAGGGGCAATCTTTAGCCAATTATTCATATCAAAATCCAATTTGGTTAATTGTCGATCTAGGCGCTATTTTAGCTGGCGCAATCACTGTTCCAATTTTTAATAATATTTCCGAAGATAATCTTTTTTATGAATTAAAAGATTCCGATGCAAAATTTTTCTTTACCGATAATGAAAAAATTTGTACAAAAATTAAAGAACAATTTCCAGAAATTACAATTATTGGATATGGCTTTAAATCAAGTATTTCAATCGATTTCAACGATTTGATTGTTAATGAAGAGAATAACGAAGATAATGAGATTTATGTTGGAAATTTGTTTGCCAAAATTCAAGATGACGATATTGCTACGATTGTTTATACCTCCGGAAGCACTGATCGCCCTAAGGGAGTTGAGATTTCTCATCAAGCGCTAATTTCGCAAATAAAAGACTCTGAAAAATTTTTTCATCTTGATAATCTCGAAGTTGTTTTATCTTATTTGCCCTTGGCCCACATATTTGAAAGAATGGTAATGATGTATTATATTTCCAAAGGATTGACGATTTATTTTGTGGATGATATAAAAAGTTTGGGAAATTTTTTAAGAGAAATCAAGCCTAACCTAATGACGGCAGTGCCTCGCGCCTTAGAAAAAGTTTTTGCTAAAATTACCAATGGCGTCGAAGAGGCAAATTATTTTAAAAAATTTATTGGTAAAAATGCTCTAAAACGCGCTTTACAAAAGGATCCGCACGCTCCAATTAATTTTATGGATAAAATTTTTGATAAAATAATTTATCAAAAATTTCGTCAAGCTTTGGGTGGCGAAATGCGCATGATAATCTGCGGAGGCTCGTCTTTATCGCAAGAATTAGAGCGATTTTATTGGAATGTTGGAATTAGAATTTATTGCGGTTATGGCTTGACCGAATGCTCGCCCGTTCTTGCAACCAACGCTCCTCATCAACATAAATTTACTTCGGTCGGCAAAGCTTTTCCGTCGGTAAAACTTAAAATTGGCGATGATGGAGAATTATTAGCTTGTGGTATAAATATTATGAAAAAATATCACAATAATCCGCAAAAAACTGCCGAAACTTTTGAGGGTGAATGGTTTAAAACCGGAGATTTGGCAAAGATTGATGATGAAGGTTTTGTAAAAATTATTGGACGCAAAAAAGAAGTTTTTAAAACTAGTAATGGTAAGTTTGTTCACCCAATTTTAATTGAGCAAAAATTGGTTCAAGAGCTGAGTTTTCTAGTTGGGGCAATGATTGTTGCTGAAGGTCGCAATTTTGTAAGCGCGTTACTTTTTGTTGATTTTGATTTGCTTAAAAATACTAAAAATAAATTGAAATTCATCGGCGAAGATAATCAATTTTTATCTTCGACAATTTTGCAAAATTTTGTAGCGCAAAAAATTCTTCTCATCAATAAAAAACTTGATAATTGGGAACAAATTAAAAAGTTTAAAATTATTATTGAGCCAATTAGCGTTGAAAGCGGTGAAATCACGCCTTCAATGAAATTAAAAAGGAATGTTTTGGAGCGAAAATTTTCGTTTGAAATCGACGATTTATACAAAGATTTACAAGAATAAAATTATTTTTTTTACTCAATTCACGCGCCGTTACAATTTACCAGAATTATTACTTTTTCTTACTCAACTCACGAAGTGATTGAGTAATCAAATTTTCGAGTGTAATTTTTTCGTCTTGAGAAAAAACATAATTAATAATTTTTAAACAATCATGTTTTTTGTAACCAAGGTTTTCTAGGGCGGACACCGCATCGCTGATAATTTGATTAGAAGAAAAACTTTGATTATTTAAATTTTCATTAAAGTCCAAAGACACATTTATTCCAAGTTTTTTTGCTGATTCTTTAAGCTCAGTAGTAAGGCGTGAAGCCATTTTTGGACCGATTCCCGAAATGTTGTTGAAGCTTTTTAAATCGCCGACGGTCAAGGCTTTTGCCAATTCTTCAATAGTTAATGCGCTTAAAATTTTTTGCGCCATTTTTGCGCCAACTCCTTGCACTTTCATTAATTCTAAAAACCAATTTTTTTCAATTTCATGAAAAAAACCATAAAGCTCGATGGCGTCTTCTTTGACAATGGTTTCAATCACCAAAGAAATTCCTTGATTTGAGTGATTTTGGCGAAAAAAATGAGCAGTTTTTTGCGAAATAAAAACTAAATAACCGACGCCGTTAACATCAATTATACATCTATCATCATTGATTTGATCAATATTTCCGCGTAATTTTCCAATCATAAATTTTTTTGCTTTTGTTTTTTAAATATTTAAAATTTTCATTATTAATTAAATTAATCATATGTCTAAAAAGTGCAATTACAACATTGAATGGCGCATTGAAAAAAATTTAGTAAAATACGATGAAGCCTTGCAATTCATGGAAAAAACCGCTCAAGAAGTTATCGATGAAAAACGCGATTCGTTGATTTGGGTATTGGAACATTATCCGGTTTACACTGCGGGAGTAAGCGCCAAAGATGAAGATTTATTAGATAGTAAGAATGTTGAGGTTTTTAAAATTAATCGTGGTGGCAAATATACTTATCACTGTCCTGGGATGAAAATAATTTATGTAATACTCGATTTAAAAAAACTTTTTTATCCCGCCAAGCCAGATATTTCTAGGTTTGTTGAGTTTCTTGAATTGTGGATTATTGCGGTTTTAAAAAATTATCAAATTGAAGCCGGTATTAGAAAGGGTAGGGTCGGGCTGTGGGTTGAAACGCAAACGGGTGAGAAAAAAATTTCGGCAATTGGTATAAAAATTAAAAAATGGGTGAGTTATCACGGTATTGCGCTAAATATTAATCCTGACCTTGAAGGCTTTAATAACATAGTTCCGTGCGGTATTAAAGAATTTGGAATTACTTCATTTTCGCAACTTGGAATCAAAAATTTTGATCAAGAAAATTTTTATAAAATCTTAAAAACAGAATTTGAAATTTTACAAAAAATATTTTTTGTAAAATAATTTTATCTCTTGAAATTGCTGGGCTTGTGAGGTAAATTTATTTTACAAAATTTTAAATTATCAAACACAAATTTAATAAAATTATGCAACAATATAATTTCGATGTTGAGGTTGGAAAAATTCTCAATCTCATGATAAACTCACTTTATGCTAACAAAGATGTAGCCTTGAGAGAGTTGATTTCAAACGCCTCCGATGCTTGTGATAAAATGCGTTATTTGATGGCGCAAAATTCTGAAATTACCGATGATGAATTGAAAATCACCATCACCACCAACAAAGAAAAAAAACAATTGATTATTGTTGATAATGGCGTGGGCATGAATCAAGAAGATTTAATTCAAAATCTTGGAACGATTGCCAAATCTGGCACCGAAAATTTCATCAAATCTTTAACGGGCGATAAGCAAAAAGATGTCCAATTAATTGGGCAGTTTGGTGTCGGTTTTTATTCATGTTTTATGATTGCAAAATCGGTCGAAGTAATCACTAAAAAATTTGATGATGACAAGACTTGGCACTGGCAATCCGAAGGTTCTGCGCAATTTATAATTAACGAAAGTGATGAAAAAATTTCAACTCGTGGCACCAAAATTATTTTGCATTTAAAAGATGACGCCACGGATTTTTGCGATCGTTTTCACATCAAACATGTTGTGCAAACTTATTCCGATCACATTAATTTTAAAATCGATTTTATCCCTGAAAATATTGAAGCGGGAGCCAAAATTGAAACGCTAAATTCGGCATCGGCTTTGTGGAAAAAACCCAAAGATCAAATTACCGAAGAGCAATATCAAAATTTTTACAAACACATTTCGCACCTGCCGGGAGAGCCATATTTAACGCTCCACAACAATGTTGAAGGCATGGTTAGCTACACAAATTTATTATTTATTCCAAGTTCAAAACCTTTCGATTTATTCCATCCCGATCGCAAAACTTCCATAAAACTTTTCGTAAAAAGAGTTTTTATCAGCGAAGATTTGAGTTTAGTCCCAGCCTGCATGCGGTTTTTACGCGGTTTGATTGATTCCGATGATTTGCCTTTGAATATTAGTCGCGAGACTTTGCAACACAGCGTCGTTATCGATAAAATTCGTAAAAGCGTGGTCAATAAAGTATTGTCGGAACTCAAGAAAAAAGCCAATGATAATGAAGAAAAATATTTAGAATTTTGGAATAATTTTGGCGCAGTTTTGAAAGAAGGTTTGTGCGAATCATCAGAATTTCGTGAAAAAATTCTTGAAATTTGTCGTTTTTATTCCTCAAAATCTCCCGATAAATTCATCACCTTGGCTCAATATTTAGAAAGGGCGAAGCCTAATCAAGATAAAATTTATTTTTTGACGGGAGAGTCGGTTGAAAAAATAAAATCTTCACCGCAACTTGAAGTTTTTTTACAAAAAGAAGTGGAGGTTTTATATTTAACCGATGCCGTTGACGAATTTTGGGTAACAGTGGCTTTGCCTTACAAAGACAAGGAATTGCAATCAATCAATCGTCATGATGTTGACTTAGAAAATCTTGATAAAAAGGCTGAAGAAAAAAGCGAAGAAGATGAAAATAAAATCAAAAATGAAGATGATTCAAAGGATGTAACCAACTCACAATTTAGCGGTTTACTTGATTTTATCAAAAAAACTTTGGGCGATAAAATTCAAGAAGCGCGAATTTCCAAAAAATTAACAGATTCGCCAGTATGCTTGGCTGTTGATTCGCGGGCGATGGATATTCGTTTAGAACGATATTTGCTTGAGCAAAAGCAGTTGAATTCGGCTTCCGCAAAAATTTTTGAAATCAATCCCAACAATAAAATCATCAAAAAATTAAATAAAAATTATCAAAATGATGATTCGAAAAATGAGGCTAAAGATTCAATTCAAACTTTGTTTGATTTGGCTTGCATCATCGAGGATGA